>JALYUH010000077.1 GCA_030853985.1 Bacteroidota bacterium
CCGAAGGACTGGCTTTTTCTACGTGCGCTCGGGGAGACTCGAACTCCCACACCTTGCGGAACTGCCGCCTGAAGACAGCGCGTCTACCAATTTCGCCACAAGCGCATACTGGGCTAAAAAACCGCTCGCCTGAATGGGTGGCGGCCTTTTGGTGCTGCAAAGATACAGTCCCGTTTTACGGCTACGCAACCTTTCCGCTATTTTTTTCGCTTCCCACTGCAGGTTCGGCGCATCGATAATTGTTTTTCAGTTACTTGCCGGGACATTTTTTTTCTTCCTCATCGCTTTCCACGTGCTTCCTTCCGCCGCTGGCCCGCATTTGCCGGCCATTTCCACCCCGCCCCTCACCGGTTTCGACCGGGTAGCGTGGTTTTACGATGCTTTGGCGGGCCTGGTATTCGGCCCGGCCTTGCGCAACACGCAGCGGGCGGCCTTGGCGGGGCTACCGGCCGGCGCGCCGCACTTGCTCATTTTGGGTGGCGGCACGGGCTGGGTACTGGCCGAAGTGCTGCACCAAAGCCCCGCCGCCACGGTGCTCTACCTCGAAGCCTCGCCGCGCATGCTGGCCAAAGCCCGCGCCCGGCTGCAGCCGGAGCAACGGGCGCAGGTCGAATTCCGGCACGGCACGCAGCAGGCACTGGCCCCGGATGAGATGTTCGACGCGGTGCTCACGTTTTTCGTGCTCGACTGCCTTGCCGCGTCCGAGCTGCCCGCCGCGCTGGACCGGCTGCGCGCCGCCCTGCGGCCCGGCGGACGCTGGCTGCTGGCCGATTTCCGCCCGGCGCACCGGGGCTGGCGGCGGCTGTTGCTGGGGGCCATGTTCTGGTTTTTCCGGCTCACCACCGGGCTGCGCGCCCGCGAGCTACCCGATTTGGCGGCGGCGCTGACAGCGCGGGGGCTGCGGGGCACCGTGCAGGGCCGGTTTTATGGCGGGGCTACCGAAGCCGTGGTGTTTCAGTGAGTAACGCCGCAGCTTGGATATGCCATATTTGGGCTCGGCCGGCTCAAAACATAATTTTAACGTTCATCACACCTTATTCATGGCTGTGAACGGTGGAGGTATTGTAAATTTTCCGCAACTTTACACGGCCTTTCCGGGCCTTCCCGAAGGCTTCATACCTTATTGTGCTATAATTTACCCTATGAAACACATTATTACTGCTGGCTTAACTATGGGCCTGGCCTGCGGCCTGGGTTTGGGCACGGCGGCCGCCCAATCGAAGGTGCCGGGGGCGCCGGTACGCTACGCGCTGTCGTTTCCGAATGCGGTGCATCACGAGGCCAAGGTAACGGCCACGTTTGTGGGCGTGCCGAGCGGGCCGCTGCATGTGGGCATGGCCCGCAGCTCGCCTGGCCGCTACGCGGTGCATGATTTTGCCAAAAATGTGTACTACGTAGTGGCTACCGATGGCTCGAACCACCCCCTGCCCCTGAACCGCCCCGACCCCTACAGCTGGGACGTAACGCCGGGGGCCGACGGCACCGTGATTTTCAGCTATACTCTCTACGGCGACCAGACCGACGGCACGTTTGCCGGCATCGACCAGCAGCACGCCCACTTGAACCTGCCCGCCGTCTTGTGCTACGCTACCGGCCTCGAAGACCGCGCCGCCGAGGTGAAGTTTGACGTGCCGCCCACCTGGAAAGTGGCCACGCAGCTGCGCCCCAGCGACGATAAAAACACCTTCAGCGCGCCCAACCTGCAATATCTGATGGACAGCCCCGTGTCGTTGGGCGCGCAGCAGGTGCGAACCTGGCAGGAGGGCGACCAGACCATTGAGTTGGCCATGCTGTACCAGGGTCCGGCGGCCGAGATGGATGCTTTCGCCAAGAATGTGCAGAAAGTGGTGAAAGAGGAAAAGGCCGTTTTTGGCGTGTTGCCCACCTTCGATTTTGGCCGCTACACCTTTATTGCCGACTACCTGAGCCAGGCCACCGGCGACGGCATGGAGCACCGCAACTCGACCTCGCTCACCAGCGCCCGCAGCCTGAAGGATGAGGACGCGACCAAAAACCTGGGCACCGTGGCCCACGAGTTTTTCCATGCCTGGAACGTGGAGCGCCTGCGGCCGCAGGACCTGGAACCATTTGATTTCCAGCGGGCGAACATGAGCGATAACCTGTGGTTTGCCGAAGGCTTCACGCAGTATTATGGCCGCCTGGCCCTGCGCCGCGCCAAGCTAATTGAGGACGAGGAGTTCTTCGACGACATCAGCCGCTGGGTGAACCTGCGCCAGAACAGCCCCGGCGCACGCTACGCCTCGGCCATCGATATGAGCCGCCAAGCGGCTTTTACCGACGGCGCGGGCCAGAGCGGCGCGCCCATGAACGTGGTGAATACCAGCCTGTCGTACTACGACCAGGGCGCGGGCATTGCCTTAATGATGGACCTGCAGCTCCGCCAGCACCACCGCTCCTCGCTCGATAAGTTTATGCAGGCCATGTGGCAAGAGTTTGGCAGCAAGCAGAACAACTACGCCCCCGCCGCGCCCTACACCACCCGCGATTTGCAGCGCGTGCTGGGCGAGGTGAGCAAGGACACCGTGTTTGCCAACCACTTCTTCCGCCAGTACGTGTACGGCCGCGAAACTCCGCGCTTCACCGAAAACCTGCTGGTGGCCGGGCTGGCCGTGATTCCGACCCGCGCTTTGGGCGCGGCGCTGCCCAACCAGGTCGAGTTCGACGACGAGGGCCGCTGCATTGTGGCCTACAATACCCAGATTGGCTCGGGCCTGTACAAGGCCGGCATCGACCGGGGCGACCAGATTGTGGTGCTCGATGGCAAGGAGCTGCACAGCCGCGGCGACATGGACGGCGTGCTGCACAAGCACTCGCCCAGCGACGTAGTGTTTGTGAAAGTGAAGACCCGTGGTGGCACCGAGCGCACCACCCAACTCATTCTGGCCGAAGACCCCACCGTGCAGGTGAAGCCGGTGGAAAGCGTGGAGAAAATGGTGCTTTCGCCCAACCAAAAGGCGCTGCGTGATACCTGGCTGGCCCCGCAGGCCTCGAACTAAACCTGCTGCCCCGCAAAAAGCCCCGGTGAGCCAGCCCGTTTCGCGCGGAGCCGGGCCACCGGTATTTTTTGCGGGGCAGCAGGTTTGGTTTTGGGAATACCCGCTAGCTTTACGGGCAAGCGGCGGCTTGCTGGCCCTGGGGTTGCGCCCGTTTCCGGGTTGGGGACGCTGCTTTTTTGAACCGGCTTTTATCCTTTCCTGCTATGCCCATTTTCGATAAGCTCGCCCACGCCGCCAAGGATTTTTTCATTGAGCCGGAGGAAGGTACCGTGGCGGCGGCGCCTAGTACCACCCCGCCCACCGTGCAGTTTGGCGCTACCGGCCAGCCGGCAGCAGATTTGCGTGCGGCCGCGGCTGGCCCGGCCCCGGCCCCCGGCCAGGCCGAGCAACGCCACCTCGACCACATTGCGGGCTTGCTGGCCGGCGACGGCAAGGACTTCGCGGCTTATATGAAGATGGTGAAAAGCATGTCGGCCGCTGGCCTGACCGGGCCCAT
>JALYUH010000105.1 GCA_030853985.1 Bacteroidota bacterium
CCCCCGCGCCGTCAGGTCAGGTTCGACGGTGCGGGGGACGCGGACTACAAAGTCCGCGCTACGGTTGGAAATCGGGCTAATTCTGTCCCGGTGGCGCGAATAAAGCGGAGATGTGATAAATTGCCGCCCGCTTAAGCTATGCCAAGTGCTGGCTGCCTTGTTGGGACTACTCAGCAAGGCAACTTCTTTTTTTGATTTTTCATTTGTCGCACTCCGAGAATTTGGGGTGGTGGCGGACGGACTGCCGCGTTTCGCAGCGCTCCATTCGCAACGACAGCCCCAACTATTCCCACCCAGAACATGGAAATGTCCGCCCTGACGCGCTCGGTTGTGAAGCGTAACCACGCCATCATCGCCCCCGACGGCCACATCAACAGCAACGTGCCCGGCTGGACCGGCTGCACCACCAACGTCATCATCAACGAGCAGATGGGCGCGCACCTCTGCCAGACGCTTATTACCCTCACCGCGGCCGGCCACGTGCAGGGCGAAACCGAGGCCTCCCAGGTTTTCTTTTACGTGGTGCAGGGCGGCTGCACGGCCACCGTGGGCGGCGAAACCCGCCCGCTGAAAGTAGGCGAATACGTGTACGTGCCCGTCGGCCAGCCCTACGATTTCAGCCAGCCCGAGGCCGGCACGCAGCTCTTGACCTTTCATAAAGTGTACGAGCCGCTGGCGGGCCACGCGACGCCGGGCATCGTCTGGGGCGAGCGCGACTACAGCAAGGCGCCCGTCTATATGAACGACGAGGCCCTGCGCATTCAGGAGCTGCTGCCCAACGTGCCGGGCTTCGACATGGCCGTGAACATCTTCACTTACGGCGTCGGCGGCAACCTGCCGATGGTGGAAACGCACATCATGGAGCACGGCCTGCTGTACCTCGAAGGCCAGGCCATTTACATGCTCGACCAGTGCTGGTACCCCGTAAAAAAGGGTGATTCCATCTGGATGGCCCCGTATTGCCAGCAGTGGGCCACGGCGATGGGCCAGGAGCCATCAGTGTACATCTATTACAAGAACGTGAACCGGTTTCCGACGGTGATGTAACGCGGACTCTGAGAGTCCGTGTGTGGCGGATAACATGACCGATACTCCCGTTTCATTCGCGGACTCACAGAGTCCGCGGTACAGTATATGACCCTATCTGAAATTAACTACCTCCCCAAACCTGCCCTCGCCGAAGCCCTGCAAACGTGCTGCGGCTCCACGGCGTGGGTGGAAAAAATGCTCGCCGCCTTCCCCATGGCCGATGCCGAAACGCTGATGGACGAGGCCAACACCGCGTGGAACAGCTTGGCCGAAGCCGACTGGCGCGAAGCCTTCACGCACCACCCCAAAATCGGCGGTGATGTGGAAGCGTTGCGTGCCAAATTCACCAGTACCAGTACCAGTACCAGCACCTGGGCCGAGGGCGAGCAGGCGTCGGTGAAACAGGCTTCGCAGGAAACGTTAGCAGCGCTGGCAACGGGCAATGAGGACTACGAGCGCAAATTTGGCTACATTTTCATCGTATGCGCTACCGGGAAATCGGCGGAGGAAATGCGGACTTTATTGCAAGCCCGGCTGTCGAATAAACCGGAAGCCGAAATCTTAATCGCCGCCGGCGAGCAGAACAAAATCACCCGCCTTCGCCTCGAAAAACTCCTCGCCGCATGAGCCAGATTACCACGCACATCCTCGATACCACCAAAGGCAAGCCGGCGGCGAATGTTCCCATTGCCCTGCTGCAACAAGCCGGCGATACCTGGCAGGAAATTGCGCGCGGCAAAACCAACGCCGACGGCCGCATTCCCGATTTATTGCCGCAGGAAAAACAGGTGGAATTGGGCGTGTATAAAATGAAATTCTACACGGCAGAATATTTCGCGCAGGACAGCACCGCTAATTTCTACCCCTTCGTGGAAATCGTGTTCAACGTGGCCGAAAATGCGCATTACCACGTGCCGCTGCTGCTGAACCCGTTCGGCTATTCGACTTATCGCGGGTCGTGAGAACGGTGTAGCGTGAAGCTCCAGCTTCGCGTTTCGGCCGCGCCATTACAACGATTACCGTTCAACGACACGCGAAGCTGGAGCTTCACGCTACATCTTAATTCCCCCATGAAACTCAGCTTACAAGATTCTGACAAAGCCGCCCTGCTCGACCAATTGGGCGCGGCCAATATCAAATTTCAGCACACCTACCCCGGCGACCGGCCCGACCGCCAGCCCGTGCACACGGTGTACGGCGGCGCCAACCTGTTCAAGGCCGATACCTGCGTGAAAATGGGTGACATCGCCCTCCACAACCTGCTCACCTACGCGCCCAATTTTGTGGAGTTGGCCCGCGTGCTGCAACTCAAAAACCACGAGCACCTGCCGCACCTCGAAGCCGACGTGGCCGCCCTCATTGCCAAGCTCGACAACATGAGCCCCGAGGCTCGCAAGCAGGAGCCCGCCTGGCTGGCTTACTCCGTGTATAACAAGATTGTGGCGAAGCTGAAGCGCGAAGCCGTGGAAGACTTTCGCGTCGATTTTGAAGACGGTTTCGGCAACCGGCCCGATGCCGAGGAGGACGAAACCGCCGTGCGCGCCGCCCTGGAAGTAGCCAAGGGCATGAGCCAGGGCACGCTCTCGCCGTTTATCGGCATCCGCATCAAGCCCTTCACCGAGGACATGAAGCAGCGCGGCGTGCGCACGCTCGATATTTTCCTGACCGCGCTGCTAGCCGAAACCGGCGGCAAACTGCCCGATAATTTCGTGGTGATGCTGCCCAAAGTGACCATCCCGGAGCAGATGACCACGATGGTGCGCTTGTTTGAACTGCTGGAAAAGGACAACGGCCTGGCCCCCGGCACCCTCAAAATGGAGACGATGGTGGAAGCCACCCAAATCATCATGGACGAGGAGGGGCGCAACCCGCTCATGCGCATCATCCGAGCCAGCGAGGGGCGCTGCGTGGCGGCCCACTTTGGCACCTACGACTACACCGCCAGCTGCGGCATCACGGCCAAGTACCAGACCATGGGCCACCCCGTGAACGACTTCGCCCACCACATGACCAAGGTGGCCCTCGGCGGCACCGGCATCTTCCTTTCGGATGGCGCGACGAACGTGATGCCCATCGGCCCGCACCGCGGCGACAACCTGACGTTTGCCCAGCTGCGCGAAAACCGCGAGTCGGTGCACAACGCTTGGCGCCAGGCCTACCAGCACAGCACCCACTCGCTCATCAACGGCTTCTACCAGGGTTGGGACCTGAACCCCGCGCAGCTGCCAATGCGCTACGCCGCCACCTACAACTTCTTCCTTAGCAGCTACGACGACGCGGTTTTCCGCCTGAAAACCTTCGTGGAGCGGGCCGCCATTTCCACCCTCACCGGCGACATCTTCGACGACGCCGCCACCGGCCAGGGCCTGCTCAACTTCTTCCTCAAAGCCCTGAACTGCGGCGCGATTTCGGAAGAGGAAATTCTGGCGACGGGCCTCACGCTGGAAGAGGTGCAGACCCGCTCGTTCTTCCGCATTCTGGAAGGGCGGCGCGCGAAGAAGTAAGGATGGCTGAACTGCTGCCCAATTCCTCAAGGGCCGTTTGAGTTAGCCGCTGAACAGTGTAGAGACGCAAATATGCGTCTCTACACCGTTCCCAGCCTTATTATTAACAGCTTGCGATTCACGCCATTAAGCCCAGGCCGGGCTAAGCTCATCATATGCCTCCTGCACCTGCTGGCGCAGGTAGTTGGTGGGTAGGGTGGCCTGGGCTTGGGCCAGTACCAACCCGGCCTGCTCGCGCAGCACGGGCAGGCGGTCGGGGTCGCGAACGTGGCGGGCCACCAGGGCCAGGGCGCGCAGCAGGCGGCGCAGCACGGCCGGGTTGCCGGCGGCGCTTTCGCGCACTAGGTCGAAGGCCAGCCGCATGTACTCTTCGAACGTGTACACGCGCACTATTACGCGCAGGTGGTGGCCATCGGAGCGCAGCACGCCAGGGAAATCGCGCTGGGCCAGTTGCCCGCCCAGTTCGCCCAGGTAGTCGATAGCCATAACGGCGGTGGTGGTATCGTTCACGGCCGGCGAGAGGGCCTTCAGGGCAATGTCGACCAGCTGCTGCAGGCCGAAGGCCACGTCCTGCTCGGGGTTGCGGTGGCGGCCCAGGCTCACGAAGCGGCGCAGGTCGGTGGGCCAGTCGGCGGGTTCGGCGGTGGTGCGGTCCTGGCCGGCGCGTACGCTGAACAGGCGCTGCCCCCGGCCCACGAAGTCGCCCACGTGGCAGTCGAGGCGGAGCACCGTGCGGTGGCGGGTGGTCCAGGCCAGCAGGCCGTGGGCATCGACGTACTGCAGGTAGCCCGCCTCGTCGGAGTCGACGCCTACCCAGCCGGCGGGCTCGGCCACGAAGGCTTCGGCGGCGGCGCGGGCATCGGGGTACAGCTCGGCGCCGAAATCGAAGGGAAAGAGGCGCGCAATTTCGCGCTCGGTTTCGGTGGTAATCTGCTGCACGAGCGTGCCGGTTTGCAGGGACTCGGCCACGTGGTGAATGAAGAAGATGAGCGCGCCCACGCCGCCCAGGGCCAGCAGCAGGCCCATCAGCACGGCGGTGCTGGGCACAAAGCGCACATCGCGCCCCTCCCGGATGGTGCCCTGCACCAGCAGGGCAAACGTGAACACGCTCACGAAGTAGCCCATCACGAACTGGTTCACCGGGTCGCGCATGAAATTGCGCAGCGCCCGCGGCGAATACTGGTTGCTAACCTGCGCCAGCGCCGCCAGCAGCAGCGAAAACGTGAGCGCCGCCACCGTGAGCATCGAGCCCGCAATGGCCGTGAGCATGCCGCCCGCCCCGCCCGGGTCGATGCCGAACAGCAGCGGGAGCTGCCGCGTACCGTGCACGCTGCTGGCCTGGTCGAACTGCACCAGCCCGTAGGCTAGCCCCAGGGCCACAAGCACCATTAGCAGCGGCACAAACCACAGCGACTCGCGCAACGGCTGCCAGAGTTGGCGAAAACGGAAATTCATCGGAAAGTAGAAAAGACAAGGCCCGGCTTGCGGTTCCGCAAGTTTACGGCGCGGGCCGCCAGCCGGGGCTGCCGGGCTTCATGGGTACGGTTTGTTGGCGCAAGCGCGGGAAGGCACAAGCTTCCCGTTATGGTCGTTACGAATACATTGCGCTGAAATTTCCGGCGGGGTCCCGTGAGGTGACCCCAGCCGGATACAAGCTCACCAACACCTTTTCCGGCGTCAGCGGGGCCGAAAACGGGAGGGCCGTGTGCGCCTGAAACGCCCGCACCGCGTCGCGGAGGGCGAAGTAGGTGCCGATGCCGTACATGAGCGGCGGCTCGCCTACGGCCTTGGAGCGCAGGATGGCCTTGGGGTGGCCCGGCGTGTCGAGGAAATGCACGTCGAGCACCTTGGGCGCGGCGTAGATGTCGGGGATTTTGTAGCTGTTGAGCGAATTGCTAAGCAGGCGGCCTTCGGCGTTGTAGGCAATTTCCTCCATCGTCATCCAGCCGATGCCCTGCACCGCGCCGCCCTCAATCTGGCCCCGGTCGATGACTTCGTTGAAGCTCTGGCCGAAATCGTGGGCAATTTGCAGGGCGTCCACGGTGTAGGTGCCGCGCAGGCAGTCCACCGTCACGGTGGTCAGGGCCGTGCCATACACGTGGTAGGCGAAGGGGTGGCCAGTGTTCGTAACCGCGTCGAAATGTAGGTCGGGCGTGGCGTAGTGGGCGTTTTCGGTGAGGGCCACGCGCTTCCAGAAGGCCGATGACACCAGCTTTTCCCAGTTGGTTTCGGCCGGCACCCCGGCGGCCAACACCTGCTCGTCGTGGATTTCGAGGCCCTCGTAATTGAGCGTGTACTCGGTTTCGGCGTGACGTAGCAGCCGCTCGCGCAATGCCGTGCAGGCCATTTCGGTGGCCTTGCCGTTGAGGTCGGCAGTGGCACTGGCGGCGCTGGGGGAGGTGTTGGCGACGCGGGTGGTGTTAGTGGTTTCGATTTTGATGCGTGAAATCGAAATGCCCAGCGTGCGGGCCGCCACCTGCGCGATTTTGGTGTTCACGCCCTGGCCCATTTCCACCGCGCCCGTGCTGATGCCCACCGACCCGTCGGAGTAGGTGTGCACCAGCGCCCGCGTCTGGTTCATGGGCGTTTTGGTGAAGGAAATGCCGAAGCAAATGGGCATTACCGCGAACCCCTTTTTTTTCAGCTTATTGGTTTGGTTGAACTGCTCGATTTCGGCCCGAATCCCGGCCAAATCGAACTCTTGCGCGGCCACGTCCCAGGCTTGCTCGGCGTGGCACATTTCGGCCGGCTGGCGGTACGAGAACAGGTCGCCCTCACGCAGCAAATTCTTCCGCTGAAGCTCGAAAGTCGGCACGCCCAGTTCCTCGGCCGCCTTGGCCAAGGCCGACTCCATTACAAACATGCCCTGCGGCCCACCGAAGCCCCGGAAGGCCGTGTTCGGCGGCAAATTCGTGCGACACGAAAAGGCCGTGGCCGTCACGTTGGGTACGAAATAAGCGTTAGTGGCGTGGAAGAGCGTGCGTTCCAGTACTGCCGGCGACAGGTCGGCTGCCGCGCCCGCGTTCTGAAAGAACGTGACTTCGTAGGCCTGGATTTTTAGGTCGGTATCGAAGCCGATTTTGAAGTCCGAAGAGTAGGGGTGGCGCTTGCCGGTCATGCGCATGTCGGCCATGCGGTCGAGCACCAGCTTCACCGGTTTTTTGGTGATGAACGCGCCCAGCGCGGCCAGCGCGGCCCAGGGCGTGGCTTGGTCCTCCTTGCCCCCGAAACCACCCCCCAGTCGCGTCACGTCCACTTCTACCTGGTGCATGCCCAGGCCCAGCACGTGGGCCGTGTGGCGCTGCACCGCCGTCGGCCCCTGCGTGGAGGAAATGATTTTCACGCCGCCCATCTCCGTCGGAAAAGCGTACGCGCCCTGCGTTTCGATGTACAGATGCTCCTGTCCGCCGCTCTCGGCCACGCCGGTAAAAACGTGCGTGCAAGCCGCCCAGGCCGCCGCCGAATCGCCGATTTTGAAGGTGCGCGGCGGCACAATCAGCTCGCCCTGCGCGGCCGCCACCCGCGGGTCGGTTATGATGGGTAGCGGGTCGATTTCCACCTTAATCAGCTTGAGCGCGGCGTGGGCCTGCGCCTCGGTTCGGGCCAGCACCAGCGCCACCGGCTGCCCCCGGAAATGCACGTGCCCCTCGGCCAGCAGCGGCTCATCGGCCACGATGCCGCCAATCTGGTTGATGCCCGGAATGTCGGCCGCCGTGAGCACCCGCGCCACGCCGGGCGCACCCAGCGCCGCACTCAAATCGAGGCTGCGGAGCACGCCGTGGGCCAGCGGGCTTTCAAACACGGCCGCGTACAGCGTGCCCTGCTGCACGGGCACGTCGTCGAGGTACTGCGATTCGCCGCGCACGTGGCGGTTGGGGTCGAGGTGGTTCATGATTGGGTTTTGTTCTGGCGTTCACCTCACCCCCTGACCCCCTCTCCAAAAAAGAGGGGGAACTGGTTTAATGTTGGCGAAAATCGGGCGAAAATCGTTATGCTCCCCCTCTTTTTCGGAGAGGGGGCCGGGGGGTGAGGTTGAACGCGGAAGGCGATGCTTCTATTAAAACCTAAATCAGTTCATCTACCGCCAGCTCCGGCACGAACTCCAAAAAATGCGCCCACAATAGCTGCCGCAGCAACAGCCGCTTGTAGTCGGCCGTGCCGCGCACATCCGAAATCGGGCTGATTTCCTCCTGCATCACCGCGTTGGCGGCCAGTACAGTTTCGGCCGTCAGCTCGCGGCCCTGCAGAAACCTGCTGGTGCTGGCCAGCAGCAGGGGCACTGGCCCCACGCCGCCGGCCGAGATGCGGGCCGCCTGAATAACGCCGTTTTCAACCCGCAGCCAGGCGGCGGAATTCACGCTGGCAATGTCGAGGTGGGTGCGTTTAGAGACCTTTTCGAAGTGGAAGAAGTCGCCGGCCAGCGGGGCGGGGAAGCTGATTTCGATAACTTGCTCGTCGGCGGTTTTCGCCAGCTTTTTGTAGCCGAGGTAGAGGTCGGGCAGGGCCAAGTCGCGGGTGGCTCCGGCGGCATCGAGCAGCGTGATGGACGCGCCCAGCGCCAGGAATAGGATGGTCAAATCCCCAATTGGCGAGCCGTTGATGAAGTTGCCGGCCACCGTACCCATGTTGCGGATGGGCGTGCTGCTCACCAGTTTCAGGTACTGCGGCAGGTGTGGCAGTAGGCCCCGCATGAGGTCCGATTCGAGCAGTTGGCTGGCCGTGGTGGCCGCACCCAGCACCACGCGCCCGGTGGTTTCGTGGCGGATGCCGCGCCGGCCGGGTTGGTCGAAAACCAGGCGCACGCCGGGCTGCCCGCGCAGCTCTTCGAGGCGCTGCACCAGCAAATCGGTACCCCCGCCCAGGAGTGGTGAGGTGGTGAGGTGGTGAAATGGTGAGTGGTCGTTCTGGCTTTGGGCGTGGCCGTTGGGTGAGGTCGAAGCGGCGCTGCCACCGTTGGCGTGGGCCGTGGTAGAAGCAGCTATTGCCGCTGAAGAGGCTTTGGCCGTTTTTGCGACGGCGGGGCGCAGTTGGGCCAGCTGCGCCGGAATACTGGCGAAATAGCCGGGCACATACTGTTTCTCGCTGAGCCAGGCCAGCGCGTTTTCGGCGGGGCGGTCGGCCAGCTCGGCGGTGAGTTTGGCGGCGGCGCGCTCCAGCGACTTGTAGCCCGTGCAGCGACAGATGTTGCCATCAATCGCGGCGATGGTGCTTTTTTCGGTGGCCGGCTGGGTGCTCAAGCTATGGCCGGTCAGCGACATCACGAAGCCCACCGTGCAGAAGCCGCACTGCGAGCCGCCCTCATCCACAATGGCCTGCTGCACGGGCGTGAGTTGGCTGCCGGCCGCGTTGATGCCTTCCACCGTCACGATGTGCTTGCCTTGGGCGTTACCCAGCGGTGTGAGGCAGCTGGTCATGCTCTGGTAATTCACTGTCTGGCCATCGGCCGCCAGCTCGCCCACCAGCACGGTGCAGGCCCCGCAGTCGCCCTCCCGGCAGCCAATTTTGGTGCCTTTCAGGTGCTCGTGGTAGCGCACGAAATCGAGCAGGGCGCTGGCCGGGGCCTCGCTGGTGCGAATCGGCTGGTCGTTGAGGAGAAATTCAATCATTTTGACGCGGTCCAATTGTTCAAACCCGTCATGCAGAGCGTAGTGAAGCATCTTTACCTCAATGCTAATCCAGCCGAAACAACGAAGCGGTAAAGATGCTTCGCTACGCTCTGCATGACGGGTTGTTATGTATTGTTCTTAATACTCTGTCCGGCCTTCCAGTTCCGTCCAGGCCCGGAAACCGGCCAGGGCCTCGTCGCGCAGCAGCTGGGTCATCGGCAATTTACGGCTTTCCATGGGCCGGTCCAGCTCTTCGTAAATGAACTGGTCGTCGAAGCCGATAGCCGCCGCGTCGGCCTTGGTATTGCCGTAGAACACGCGGGCTGGCCGCGCCCAGTAAATGGCGCCCAGGCACATGGGGCAGGGCTCGCAGCTGGTGTAGAGGTCGCAGCCATCGAGCTGGAAAGTGCCCAACGCCTGGCAGGCTTTGCGAATGGCGTCGACTTCGGCGTGGCAGGTGGGGTCGTGGATCGTGGTTACCTGATTAAAGCCGCGGGCAATGATTTGACCGTCCTTCACCACCACCGCGCCGAAGGGGCCGCCGTGGCCAGCCTTCATTTGGTCGATGGACAGGCGAATGGCTTCGCGCATGAATTCGGGGTTGGGAGCTTCCATAACTGTTCGTGAGGTAATCTTCAGCTTGCCGTACAAGACAATCCGAAGCGTAAACCCATTAAAATAAAGTAAAAACGGGCAACAAAGAAAGCCACAGAAACCCGCATTTCCGGAATCGACGGCAAACGATTCGACTCTGGTAACGCGAGCAGGTAGCCCTTGCGCTTCGAACGCAAAAAAAACGGTGCCGCCTCCCCCAGGGAAGCGGCACCGCCGGCATCGGACCAAAAAGCCCGCGCGCTAGTTCGTGAACTTGGGAATGCGCAGCTGCAAGCCAATGGAGGGCACAAACGTAACGCCGCTGAGCGAGGTGCTCTGGTTGTTGAGCAGGGCAAAATCGCCGTAGTTCTGGTAGAACACCGACACGGCCGGGACGACGTAGAAATAGCGGTAGCCGATTTTCAGGTTGAGAAAGCCGCCAAACGACGAGAAGTTGCGGCGCTGCGTCGGCAGCTCGGGCACTTTCACCGCGCCGTTGTAGATTTTATCGGGCGCGAAGCCGTAGCTCACCCAACTGTGGGCGTACACCAGGCCGTAGCTGATGGCCCCGATTTCCTCTTCCGGCCCGATGGAGTTGCTGAAAATGAGGGGGATGAGCAGGTCGTTGCGGGTGGCGCGCAGGTTCAGCACCGAGTTGATATCGGACAGGAAGGGCAGGCTGGGCAGTTTGGCCCGCTGGGTGGCAAACTGTAGGCCGATGCTGCCGTAGGTAGTGCCGGTGGCCGCGCCGCGGCCGGGGCTTTCGGGCGTGCCTACGGGGCCGAGGAACTGGTACTGGGCATCGAATACGTGCGAGCCGAACGCGTACTTATAACCGGCATCGAGGTGCGGCACGATGCCGTAGCGCACGCTGAGGTCGGCGGTGGTTTGCACCGGGTCGAGCACGTAGGCCAGGGCGGCGGCCTGCAGCTGCGTGGTGGCGTCGGTGTAGTCGACTTTGCTGGAACTGGCGGCCTGGCTGGCGGCTTCCTTCACGGCCCCGGTGGCTTTGGCAATAGGCGCGCTGGCCAGGTTGAGGCCCTGGTTGTAGCCCACCCGAAACTCGCCCTGCGGCGTGACCTTGCCGGTGGCAATGATGGCCCGCGGGGCGGTGCAGGAAGCGGCCAGCAGGCCGCCAGCAGCGGCCACCGTGGCCAGTAGCGGCCGGGCAAAAGAACGGAGCAGCGGAGCAGTCATGCGCATCGAAAAAAGGGTGGTGGTGGGGCGACAACGAAAACCGGGCCGAAAAAGCCGGAACCCAGGCCGCCAAAATCGTGTCTGGAAACTGCCCCTGTATTGGTGCCGAGGCAAAAATAGGCTGTTTCAGTGATGCACTATTTGCTTGCCGGGTTTATTGGGCCCGCAAGCTGGCCTGGCCGGAGTTGCCACGTTAGAGAAACGAATAAATCAATCTTCCCCCTGAGCTGCTGATGCCGCTATTGCTACTGTTTTTTCTGGAGCTGCTGGGCGAGGCTGGCCCGGCTCCCCGGGCCACGGTCTACGTTTTTCTGGCTGAAACCTGTCCCATCAGTCAGGCGGCTACGCTGCCGCTGCGCGAGCTGCACGCCCGCTACGGCGCGCGGGGCGTGCGCTTCGTGGGCGTGTTTCCGGCCCGCGAAACCACGCCCGCCGGCCTGGCCGCCTTCGCCAAAACTTACCAGCTGGCCTTCTCGCTGCAGGCCGATGCCGGCCATCAGCTCACCCGGCGGCTGCACGCCCGCGTCACGCCCGAGGCCGTGGTGGTGGCCGCCGACGGCCGCACCGTCCTCTACCAGGGCCGCCTCGATGATGCCTACGCCGGCCTGGGCCAGCACCGCGCCGTGACGAACCACCACGAGCTGGCCGAGGCGCTGGCCGCCGTGGCCGCCGGCCAGCCCGTGGCCGTGCCCCGCACCGAGCCGGTGGGGTGTTTTATTGAGTAGCTTTAGGAATTGATGACTGACAACCAGGACGTCATGCTCATCTCGCGTCCGCTTGTTGAAGCAGCTTTACCGCAAGAGTAAATCAAATTACTATCGAGGTAAAGATGCTTCGTTGCGCTTTGCATGACACACGCCCTGACACAGAATATCTAACACAGAATAAATGCCATATGAAGCACGTTTTCCCTGCCTTACTCACCGCTTGCGCCCTGGCTGTTTCGGCCCTCGCGGCGCAGGCGCAGACTGCACCGCAGTACACCTTCAGCCAGGATATTGCGCCGCTGGTGTACAACCACTGCACCAGCTGCCACCGCACCGGCGAAGTGGCCCCGTTTCCGCTCACGAGCTACGCCGAGGTAGCCAGCCACGCCCAAACCATTAAGTACGTGACGGGTACGCGCTACATGCCGCCGTGGAAACCCGACCCGCGCTACCGCCACTACCTCGATGAGAACACGCTGACTGACGCGGAAATCGCCAAAATTGCGGCCTGGGTCGATGCCGGCGCGCCGCAGGGCAACCCCGCCGCCACGCCGCCAGTGCCCACCTACCCCAGCGGCTCGCAGCTGGGCACGCCCGACTTGGTGATTCCGATGGCCCACGCTTTCACGCACCAGGGCAACGGGCAGGATATGTACCGCATTTTCGTGCTGCCCGTGAACCTGCCCGCCGACCGCGACATCGCGGCCATCGAATTCCGGCCCGGCAACAAGCGCATCGTGCACCACTGCATCATTGCCCTCGATACCACCCAGCAGGCCCAGGCGCTCGACGCGGCCGACCCGGGCTACGGCTACACCAAGTTCGGCGGCTTCGGCTTCGACCCTGTCGAGGGCGTGTACGGGGCCTGGGTGCCGGGCATGAGCCACCGGTTTTACCCGTCGGGCATGGGCAAGAAACTGTACCGGCACGCCTCGCTGCTGGTGCAGGTACACTACGGCCCCAACTTCGTGACGCAGACCGATTCGTCGGTGGTGAACATTTTCTTCGCCCGCCAGCCCGTGACGCGCTACGTGCAAACGCTGCCGGTTATTTCGCCGCAGGTGCTCACCAACGGCCCGTTCGTGATTCCGGCCAACCAGGTGAAGACCTTCCACGCCCAACTCACCGTCCCCTTCGATGTTACGCTGCTCAGCGTGTCGCCCCACGCCCACCTGCTCAGCAAGGGCTGGAAAGTATCGGCGGTGAAGCCCAATGGCGACACCATTCGCCTGCTGAAAATCGGCGACTGGGACTTCCGCTGGCAGGGCACGTTCCGCTTCCCCAACATGCTGAAGGTGCCGGCCGGCTCGCGTCTCATCGCCGATGCTAGCTACGATAACACCGCCCAGAACCCGCGCAACCCCAGCAGCCCGCCCCGCACCACTACTTGGGGCGAAAGCACGCTGGACGAGATGCTGCTCACCTATTTCGAGCTGCTGCCCTACCGCGCGGGCGACGAAAATATTGTGCTGAGCACCGCGCCCGGCCAGGCCACCGCCCCCGGCACCGTGCAGGTGGCGCTGTACCCCAACCCCGCCAGCGGGGCCACCACGCTCAATTTTCAGCAGGAGCGGCCCGGTCCCATCACCGTGTCCATCCTCGACGGCACCGGCCGGCTGGCGCGCACGCTGGTGCGCGACAGGCTGTACCCCGCCGGGGCGCAGCAGCTGCCGGTACCCCTGGCGGGCCTCAGCGCCGGCCTGTATTTGGTGCGCCTCGATTCGCAGGAAGGCTCGCGCACCGAAAAGCTATTGGTGAAGTAGGCTTCGGGCTGCCGCTGGCGCGGGGCTCTGCCCCGTGCCGGCTATTTGCGGGCCTCTGGCCCGCGCGCTTCGTTGCCAAGGCATTTTCCCCTGATGCCGGCCCTAGAGCGGTTTCAGGGCCAGGGTACGGCGCATCGTAGCGCGAACTTTTAGTTCGCGTCCCCATGCTGGGGTACTAACTCGGTCCGCGACGCGGACTAAAAGTGCGCGCTACTAGCCACTAACCCCTGATGCCGGCCCTGACGTTGTGGGCCGGAGGTCCACGAGTAGTCGGCACGGGGCAGAGCCCCGCGCCAACCGCCGCGACTTCCTCCCAACCGTCGCCCGCTGCGCATCTTTGCGCCCATGAAAATTCTATACGGAGTGCCCGGCGAGGGCCTGGGCCACGCCACCCGCAGCAAAGTCGTGGTGGGCCACCTGCTGGCCCAAGGGCACGAGGTGCGCGTGGTGAGCAGCAGCCGCGCCTACACCATGCTGGCGGCGGCGTTCGGCCCGCAGCGGGTATTTGAGATTCGGGGCTTTCACCTGGCGTATAATGGCTTGGCGGTGAGCAAGCTGCGTACGGCCGTGCTCACGCTGCGCACCGCGCCGGAGGATTTGCGGGTGAACTTCGCCCGCTACCGCGACCTGCTCGGGGGCTTCCAGCCCGACGTGGTGATTTCCGATTTTGAGTCGTTCAGCTACCTGTTTGCCAAGCTGCACCGGCTGCCGGTGGTCAGTATTGATAATATGCAGATTATCAGCCGGGCGCGGCTCGATGTGGCCATTGCGGACGAGGAGCGCAGCAACTACCAGGTGGCCAAAGCCATTGTGCGGGCCAAGCTGCCGCGCAGCCGCCACTACTTCATCACGACTTTCTTCCCGCTGCCGCTCAAAAAGAAACGCACTACGCTGGTGCCGCCCATCATCCGGCCCGAGATTCTGGCCGCCGCGCCCAGCGCCGGCCCGCACGTGCTGGTGTACCAGTCGGCCACCACGCAGCAAAACCTGGTGCCGCTGCTGCAGCAGCTACCCGACCAGGAATTTCGCGTGTACGGCTTCAACAAGCAGGAAAGCCACGGCAACGTGCAGCTCTGCGCCTTTTCGGAGGCCGGCTTTATTGCCGACTTGGCCAGCGCCCGGGCCATCGTCACCAACGGTGGCTTCTCGCTGATTTCGGAAGCCGTGTACCTGCACAAACCCATTTGCGCCATTCCCATCCCGGCGCAGTTCGAGCAGTGGCTGAACGCCGTCGAGGTGCAGCAAATGGGCTTTGGGCGGCATTTTGAAGCCATTACGGCCGAGAATCTGCGGGCTTTTCTCGCCGGCTTGCCTGCCTGCGAGGCCGCGCTGGCCGGCTACCAGCAACAGGGCAACGAGGTGCTGTTTGCGCAGCTCGACGAGCAGCTGCGCGAAATTCGGGAGGCGGAAGGGCCGGGCGAAACGCCGCCGCAGTCCGAAGCCTGGGGCGGCGAGTAGGAGCGGAGCCCGTTTGCCGCCGCCGTTTTTCCGTAGTGCCGAAAGCCGTGCCAGTTGCGTGGCCCATCTATTCCTTTCTATGCCCATTCGTACCCGTTTTAGCTGGGCGCTGCTGCTGTTGCTGGCGGCCTGCGCCCGCACCCCGCAGCCCAGCGCCAGCAGCGGCCCGGCCAATAAGTACCAGGACGCCACCATGCGCCAAATCGGCACGGCTCAGGACGAGCGCAACACCGCCGCCCTGCTGCCCTGGCTCAGCAACGGCAACCCCATCTACCG
>JALYUH010000149.1 GCA_030853985.1 Bacteroidota bacterium
GCCCCGCCCCTACCTCGTTCGACGCAAACCATCTAATCAATACAACCAATTCCATCTCTCATGGAACGACTTCTATTACTGCTGAGCCTACTGGCCGGGCTAACCCATCAGGCCAGCTCCCAAACTGCCCCGCCCTTCACCAAAGGGGCCGACGTCCGGCCGCCAGGAGCTGGTGCTCGACCGCTTGCCGGCCGGCATCTACCTGCTGAAGCTGCAGGTGGGCGAGCTCACAACCAGCCGCCAGCTGGTGGTGGAGTAGCCGACGTGCTCCGGTCCGACCGGTTGTCATTGGGCCCGCATCAGTGGTGCATCAACCGGTCGGACCGCCTAGGGCGGTTGGACCGGGAGCGCCGCTACCAGTTCCGATGATAAACTGAAAAAGGGCCTCCCCTCGTTGGGACGGCCCTTTTTTGTTGCGCTAAGGTGCAGCTTACGCGGCGGCCTGAATCTCGAAGCCGGCGGCTTCCACGGCCTGCACGATTTGCGCGGCGGTGGCCTGGTCGGAGGTGACGGTGAGGATTTTGGCAGGGTTGGCGGTATCGACCTGCCAGTTGCCGGCCCCAACGGTTTGGTTGAGCGTGGGCGTGACAGCTTTGATGCAGCCGCCGCAGTTGATGGTGGTTTTGAATTGAAGCGTGGACATGGCGAATACGGAGTTAGAGAGGAAAGGCCAAGCCGAAACGAGGCCGAAAGGGCCGGCGAAAAGCAGCCCGGCGACAAGGTAAAATTACGTTTCAATCCGGGCGAAACCCGCATAGAATTCCAGTCGAAACTTGCGTAATTCTGCCCCCAGCAAGCCTTGGCCGCTACGATTTTTTCACCAGCTCCATTTTGCACACGGGGCACTTGCCGGGCTTGGCGCTTTGGCTGCCGGCGCAGCCCATGGGGCACTCGTAGCGGGCCTCCGTAACGGGTGCAGCGGCGGGTGCAGCGGCGGGTGCAACGGCCGGTTTGGCTGCCGCTTCAGCGCCGGCCGAGGCGGCTGGTTTCTGGCTGTCGCCGCAGCTGCTCAGGCCTAGGATGGCGGCCCCGCAGGCCGAAAACAAAAACAATCGAAACGATGCGAACATGGCAAGAAGATGAGAATAGCGACCATGCAGCAGCTTGCGGCTGCTACTGAACCACAGATTTAAAGCATATGGTTTGGGCCAGCCGGCAAAGAGGCTGGTACCGGGGCTACTCGAAGCCGCGTTCGTCGGCCGGCTCCTCCCGGCGCTTGGGGCGCGGGGTGGCGCTGGCGTTGCCAAAGCGGTAGCTGAAGCCCAGGTACACGATGCGCGACTCGCGCTTGTTGCGGCTGATGGACTCGAAGCCCGTGCCGTAGGCGTTGAAATTGAATTGCAGGGTGTTGAAGATGTCGGACACCCGCAGCGTAATGCTGCCCTTCTCCTTGAGCACGCTTTGCTTGGCGGCAAAATCGGCGCTGAACTGGGTGAGGCGCTGGCCCTGGGCCGATACCACCGGCGAGCGGTAGTTGGCCGAAAGCTGCAAATCGAGCAGCTTGGTGGGCGACACGGTCGTGTTCAGGCGGCCCGTGTACACGAAGTTGCTGTTGTTGAAATCGACGTTGGTCGGGGCCGAGCCTTTAATGATGCGCCGAAAAGCCGAGGCGTTCAGACTCACCTTCCAGCTGCTGGTGAGGGGCGCGCTGGCCACCGCCTCCAGGCCGTAGTTGGTTTCCTGGCCCACGTTCAGGCGGGTGGTGTTGGTGACAATGGAATTGGTGACGACGTCGAAAAAGAACGGGTCGCGGATGTTGGTAATCGTGTTTTCCTCCAGCCGGTAAAACGCCGTGGCGCTCACCGAGCTACCCGCGCCGAAAAAGCGCTGGTCGCCCAGCTCCAGCGAATGCACGAACTCGGGCTTCAGCGAGGTGTTGCCGGCGCGCAGGTTCAGCGGGTCCGAGCGGTCGGGGAAGGGGTTGAGCTCGTCGGCCCCCGGGCGCTGCACGCGGCGCGAGTAGCTGAGCTGCACCCGGTGCTCTTTGCTCACATCGTAGGCCAGCACCGCGCTCGGAAACAGGCTGAGGTAGCTGCGCGTGAAGCTCGGGTCGAGGATGGCGGCGGCCACCAGGTCGCCGCGGGTGTTGGTCTGCTCCAGGCGCAGGCCGAACTGGTAGTTGAACGCGCCGGCCGCGTTGGCATACGTGCCGTAGGCCGACTGAATGAACTCGTGGTAGATGAAGCGGTTCGAGGGGTTGTAGGCCAGCACGGGCTGGCTGGTGTAGCGGTAGTCGTCGTCGGAGCGGCGCGAAATGCTTTTGGCCCCCAACTCGTAGCGGCCCTTCTCGCCCACCGGCCGCACGTAGTCGACTTGGGCCGAAGCCAGGTCGTTCTGCGTGTCGGATTGCTGCTGCTGGTAGCCGGTGGTCTGGTTGAGGTAGTCCACCGTCGAGTTCACGCCGATGTTGATATGCACCGGCGTGTAGATAACGTTAGCCGTGAGCTCGCGGCCTTTTTGCGCGGGCCAGAGGCGGCGGTAGTCCAGGCTGAAATCGGCCTGCTTAGCGTAGCCGGCGTTGCGGTTGTCGCGCGTAGTGTTGCCTAGCAAGGGCCGGTCGCCGGTGGTCAGGTTAGTTTGGTTCGAGAAGATGTCCTCGCGGTTGTTCTGCGAGTTGTAGCGCGGCTGCACGGTCAGCGTCAGGGTCTGGTCGGGCGTGAGGGCGTAGTCGAGGCCCAGGCGCCCGGCGTGCGACACGCCCGTGCTCACGCCGCTGCGGTCCTGGTTCAGGGCCACGGGGCCGGTGGCGGTTTGGCTGCGCTGGCGCACCGAGCCGTAGCCGGTGCGGCGGTCGTCGCGCCAGTCGTAGGAGCCAAACACGTTGAATTTGCCGTGGTGGTAGTTCAAACTCAGCGACGTGTTGTACTTGCTACCGGTGCCGGCCGTGGCGCTGGCCTGGCCGTTCAGGCCGTCCTGCCGCTCCTTTTTCAGCACGATGTTGATGATGCCGGCCGAGCCCTCGGCGTCGTAGCGCGACGACGGGTTGGTGACCACCTCAATGGTCTGAATTGAGCTGGCCGGCAGCTGGTCCAGCGTCACGCCGGTGGGCTTGCCGTCCACCAATATCCGCACGTTGGTCGAGCCGCGCAGGCTCACCGCGCCGCTCTGGTCCACCGTCACGGAGGGCACGTTCTGGAGCACGTCCACGGCGGTGCCGCCGGTGGCGGTCAGGTCCTTGGTCACGTCGATGACCTTTTTGTCGAGGTTGTCGGTCACGATGGCGCGCTGGCCTTTCACCACTACTTCGGCCAGCTTGGTGGCGGCCGTGCGCAGCCGCAGCGGCCCCAGGTGCAGCTCGGGCGCAGCGGCAGTCAGGCTTAGGGCGCGCCGGCCGGTGCGGTAGCCCACCACGGTGGCCTTCAGCACGTAGCTGCCCAGCGGGATTTTTTCGAAGCTGAAAACCCCGCTTTCCAGCGACTGCACACCCGTCACGAACGTCGAATCCGAGGCCCGCAGCAGCAGCACGCCCGCGTAGGGCAGCGGCTGCTGGCTGGCTGCGTCGAGCAGCGTGCCGTCGATGCGGCCGGTGGTTTGGGCCTGCCCGGCCAGCGGGCCGGCCAGCAGCCCCAGCAGCCCCAGTACTTTCAGCCACAACTTGCTTTGGCGGCCGCGTAGCCGCGTATTCTCCCGGTATTTTTTCCGCATCATCTCAAACGTTCTTTTCGCTGGCCCGCTCAGTTGTCAGACCCGTAATCCGGACACAGTTTGCCCGGCCGGGTTGCAAATTCGAGTCGCAAAAGTCAGGGCGGAATCTGGGCGAAACCTGTAGGCGCGCGTTTGCTGCTGGCGCGCGACTGCGACGCGTGCCGCCTGGAATCGCGCCTGTGGCTTGGGTTGTGGGAGCGTTGGGTAACGGCCGCAAGCGTCGGCAATGCCCGAGCCCCAGGCTCGCAGCCAGTCGGCCCGCGCCGCAGACGCGCGCCCGCGCCGTGCCTACGGCCGGGCGAAGCGCGGGTCGTGCGTGAAGGTGGTATCCGTGAGCGTGCGCAGGAAGGCCACGATTTTGGCCTTCTCATCCACCGTCAAATCCAGGGTGAGGCTGCGCTGGGCGGGGTCGTTGGTGGTATTCAGCAGCAGCGGGTCGATGTTGGGGCTGTTGAGGGCGACGTGCGCGTTGTAATGGTCCACCACAGCTTCGAGGGACGTGAAGCGGCCGTCGTGCATGTAGGGCGCGGTGAGGGCAATGTTGCGCAGCGAGGGTACCCGAAACTTGCCGTTGTCAACCGCCAGGCCGGTTTGCCGGCCTTGGCCGAGGTCGGCCGGGGCGGCATCGAGGCCGTTGTTGCTGAAGGTATGGTTGGTTTGCAGGTCGCCCGCGTGGCAGTCGCCGCAGTTGCCGCCGCGCAGCGTGCCGTTGGGGTGGGTATTGAACAGCACCAGCCCCTGCTGCTCGTAGGCGCTGAGGGCCGTGCGGTTGCCGCGCCGGAACTGGTCGTAGCGCGAGCTGCCGGAAACCAGCGTGCGCTCGAACTGGGCCAGCGCCTTCAGCAGGTTGGTTTCGGTGATGGTGCTGCTGCCGAAAGCCGCCCGGAACAGGGCCGGGTAGGTGGGGCCGCCTTGCAGGCGGGCCACGCTGGCCCCCACCGTCTGGTGCATCTCCACCGGGTTTTCGAGCGGAATGCGGGCCTGATTTTCGAGGGTGCCGGCGGCCCCGTCCCAGGTCAGCTTGGGCTCCCAGGCCAGGTTAGCCAGGGGCATGGCGCTGCGGGGCGACAGGCCCCCGCTCACGCCCAGCGCGTGGGCCCGGCCGTCGCTGAACGCCAGCTCCTGGCGGTGGCACGAGGCGCAGGAAATGCTGTTGTCAACCGACAACGCGTTGTCGTAGAACAGGCGGCGGCCCAGGGCCACGCCCTGCACCGTGAGCGGGTTGTCGGCCGGGGCGGCGGGCAGCGCCGGGAAGTACCCGGGCACTTCCAGCACGTAGGCCGTGGGCGCTACCACGGGGCCGTCGGGGCTGGTGGGGTCCACGGGGTCGGCTCCGGGCTGGCAGCCGGCCAGGGCCGCCGCCGTCACGAAAGAAGCTGCTAACCGGGCAAGTCCTGCTTTCATCGGAAAAAGAATACGAGGGGAGCGCCCGGCGCGCGGGGTTATTTTGGGGATGCTGAAGGGCGCAGAAAGGTGCCCGGCGCGCCCCAACCGGAAGTGGCTTGCACAAATATAGGCGCGCCGGGGTTCTGCTTACACCACCATTTCGAAGCTGACGATGGTGCCCCGGCCCAGCTGCGAGCGCACGGCCAGCGCGCCGCCCAGCAGGGCCACGCGGTTGCGCACCCCGGCCAGCCCAATGCCGGCCAGCGGCTCGGCGGC
>JALYUH010000165.1 GCA_030853985.1 Bacteroidota bacterium
GGGCCCGCAGGCCGGTGCTGTCGGCCTCGCTACCGGCGTGGAAGTAAAGCTCAACCGGCAGCCCGTCGTGGGTCATGAGCAACTGGACCTTGAAACCGTAGAAATAGCGGCGCTTGCTGGCCGAATAGCCCCGGTAGGCCTCGCCTTGGAGCAAGTGGCAGCGCTTGATGCGCACGTTGTCGCAGACGGCGACGGGGAACGAATCGATGACGTAGCGGGCCTGCGTGTTGAACTGCTTCAGGTGCTGGCCTAAGGCAAAGAACAGGTACTTGAGCGTGTCGTGCAGGCGGTGGAGTTGGCGCGTAAAGCCGCTTTTGTCCAGCGCTTTCATGCCCTGTGTTGCTGCATGTAGCGCCGGGCGGCGGCCAGATTACCACCGAAGAAACGTGCCCCGAGCAGGGCGGTGGTCAACAGCTCGGCATCGGACAGGTGCCGCTGGTGCGGGGCCTGGAGGCGCGTAAGGCGCAGAAAATCGTCAATGAAGCAGTACATTGCTACCGTCTGTTCTATCAAGGTGCTTGAGGTGTTAGTGTGGTCGAAGACCTCAAACCTAGCTGTTCCGTGCCGGAACAGACTTTTTTTATCCCCACACTACGCCGCAACTTGGGTTATGTAGCCGCGCGTTTCGCCGTTTCGTTCTCGTTTACCGACAAGCTGTTGCGTTGCCAACGCACGAGCGGCTCGGTGGCCGAACTGCCCCGCCACCCCGGCCCCGCGCCACGCCTGGACGCGGCAGGCGACGAGTTGTTGCGGGCCTGCCTGAAGGCGCAACCCGATGCCATGCTGGCCGAAATTGTGCAGGCCTTGGTGGCGGCCGGTGGCCCTACGTTGCAACGCACGGCCATCTGGCAGGTGGTGCAACACCTAGGCTGGGGACGTAAAAAAAGGCACGCACGACAGCGAGCGCGACACCTAACGCGTCATAGCCTTGCGCTGCTTGTTCGTGGAATGCGTTCAGGAAGAAGATTCTACCCGATTCGACTTCGTGGAGGAAACCAGCACCAATCAGACCTATTGTGGCCGCTACGGCCGCGCCCTGGCCGGCCAGCGCCTGGACCAAGTCGTGCCGCTGCACGGCGGCCCAAATGTGACGCTTGTTACCGCCCTAACCTCGGACGGGCTCGGGGCCTTGTTCAGCGTGAATGGGGCCGTCAACGGCGACGTGTTTGCCGCCTACCTCGACTAGGTGCTGGGTCCCACCCTGCGGCCGGGCGCTGTCGTGTTCTTCGACAACCTGTTGGTACACAAGGTGCAGGCCCTGGACGACGTTGTACGCAAATACGGGGCCCGCCTGCGCTACTTACCGCCTTATTCGCTGGATTTCAACCCTGTTGAGTTGGCTTTCAGCAAACTCAAGACGTGGATGCGTACGGCCCAGTTACGCACCCGCGACCTGCTCGAGCAGGCCATTGAAGCGGCCGCCGCTTGGATTACCGAACAAGATGCCAAAAACTGGTTTGACCATTGCGGATATCATGTATAGTAACTTCGAAAACGCTCTAAGTGCGTTTTGCGCTGGCGGAGCAATGATTTTTCCACGAGCGAAACCGATACACTGGACGGATTCTCCGCAGTAACGACGAAGTTGACGGGCTGGCCATGGGCGGCTGTGGCCCGCTCGCGCAAATCAAGGGAATATGTTTTTATTTCCAGAGGATACACCTAAATCCAGAAACCATGCTGAATTCCGCTTCAAGTAATTTGTATGCCTTTATCGAAGGTGGTTTCCAGAGCGCAAAGAAGCCCCCGCAGCACGAGCTACGGGGGCTTCTTATTGGTCTCAGAATATTCGACTAGCGCAGCACCGTGGTCTGGGCTCTGGCGGCCACCTTAGCGCCTAGCTCGCGCACGGCCTGGGCAATGCCGACCGCGTCGAAGCCGCATTCCTTGTACAGTTCCTCCTGCGTGCCGTGCTCAACTATGCGGTCGGGAATGCCGAGGCGGACGACGGGCAGATGGAAGCCATGGTCGGCCAGGAATTCGAGCACAGCCGAGCCGAAGCCGCCGGGCAGGCAGCCGTCCTCCAACGTCACGATGGCGCGGTAGCGGCGGGCTACGTCGCGCAGCATTTCCTCATCTAAGGGCTTGCAAAAGCGCATGTCGTAGTGGCCCGTGCTGAGGCCTTCGGCGGCTAAAGACTCGGTTGCTTTCACGGCGTAGTTGCCGATGTGGCCGATGCTAAGGATGGCCACTCCGCCGGCCTCGCCTTCGCGTACCACGCGGCCCGTGCCAATGGCCACGCGTTGCAACGGCGTGCGCCACGCGGGCATCACGCCCTCGCCGCGCGGGTAGCGAATGCTGAACGGGCCGGCGTTTTCGGGCAGGGTGGCGGTGTACATCAGGTTGCGCAACTCCTGCTCATTCATCGGGGCCGACACCACCATGTTGGGAATGCAACGCATGAACGCCAGGTCGTAGCAGCCGTGGTGGGTAGGGCCGTCGGCTCCGGCAAAACCGGCGCGGTCGAGGCAGAATACGACGTGCAGATTTTGCAGCGCCACGTCGTGAATAACCTGGTCGTAGCCCCGCTGCATGAACGAGGAGTAGATGTTGCAGAATGGAATGAGGCCCTGCGTGGCCAGGCCGGCCGAGAACGTGACGGCGTGCTGCTCGGCAATGCCCACGTCGAAGGCGCGGGTGGGCATGGCGGCCATCATGATGTTGAGCGAGGAGCCCGAGGGCATGGCCGGCGTCACGCCCATTATTTTGTCGTTGGCTTCGGCCAGCTCCACCAGCGTGTGGCCGAACACGTCCTGATATTTGGGAGCCTGGGGTTTCTCGTGGGTCTTTTTATAAATCTCGCCCGTGATTTTGTCGAACAGGCCCGGCGCGTGCCACAGGGTCTGGTCTTTTTCGGCCAGTGCGTAGCCCTTGCCTTTTACTGTAACGCAGTGCAACAGCTTGGGGCCGGGAATGGACTTCAGGTCGTTGAGGATGGTGACGAGGTGCTGCACGTCGTGGCCATCAACGGGGCCGAAGTAGCGGAATTTCAGGGCCTCGAACAGGTTGCTCTGCTTCATGAGGGTCGCCTTCATGGCGGCCTCTACTTTGCGGGCAATCTGCTGGGGGTTGGGGCCGAATTTCGAGAGCTTGCCGAGCACGTTCCAAAGCTCGTCGCGCACCTTGTTGTAGGTGCGGGAGGTAGTGATGTCGGTGAGGTATTCCTTGAGCGCGCCCACGTTGGGGTCGATGCTCATGCAGTTGTCGTTCAGCACGACAATCATGTTATTGTTGAGCACGCCGGCCTGGTTCAGGGCCTCGAAGCTCATGCCGGCCGTCATGGCTCCGTCGCCAATAACGGCGATGTGCTGGCGGTCGAATTCGCCTTTGTAGTCCGAAGCCACAGCCATGCCCAGGGCCGCCCCGATGCTGGTGCTGCTGTGGCCCACGCCGAAGGCATCGTACGGGCTTTCGCTGCGTTTGGGGAAGCCCGACATGCCGCCGTAGCGTCGGTTGGTGGGGAATTGCCCGCGGCGGCCGGTGAGAATTTTGTGGCCGTAGGCCTGGTGGCCCACATCCCAGATGAGTTGGTCGTGGGGCGTATTGAAGACGTAGTGCAGCGCCACCGTCAACTCAACCACCCCGAGTGAGGCCCCGAAATGGCCGCCGTAGATGCTCACCGAATCGATGATAAAGTCACGCAGCTCGGTGCTGAGCTGGACTAGCTGCTCGGGAGCGAGCTTTTTGAGGTCGTCGGGCGAATCAATTGCCGCGAGCAGCGGGCCGGGTTCAACTTTCATCAGGGCAGGCGTGGTGGGTTGGGTGACGGAGAGTTAACCGCCTGACCCGCTAAAAGATTATCAGGCTGGCCCAAAGGTACGACGCGGCGCGAAGTGCGGTTGTGGGAAGCGACGGAATCGGGGCGTTGGTCGGGATTTGACGCAGGCTAATCTAGTTTTTATTCGGGCCGGCGGCAGGAGCCCCGACCTTTGCGTGTCGGCAAGCCGATTCGGGTAGTTGGCTGTTCGGTATTTAGTTAGAAAAAATTCACACTTCAAAAGGACACCGAATGCAACTTTCGGTACGATTTGCGGCACTTTGGCTGCTATCCATTGTCAGCATATGAAACACCTATTACCGGCCTCGGCCGTTTTGCTAACGGCCCTGCTGGGCAATTCAGCCAGCATTTTTGCCCAACAGGGCACCCGCCCCGTCCTCACCACTGCCCCACGCGCGGCCGCCGGCCGCATCAGCGGTACTATTATGGATGCCGCGACCAACAAGCCGGTTTCATATGCTTCGGTGGCCGTGCTCGACGCGGCCAACAACCCGGTAAACGGGGGAGTGGCCGGCGACGACGGCAAGTTTGTGCTGGCTGGTATTCCGGCCGGTACTTACACGGTGCAAATCAGCTTCCTGGGCTACACGAACGTGGCCCGCACGGGCGTGAGCGTAGTGGCCGGCGAGGCCACAGCGCTGGGCACCATCGGTCTGGCGGCTTCGGCCCAGAAACTGGGCGAAGTGGTGGTGACGGGCCAGAAGGCCATTATTGAGGAGCGGGTGGACCGCACGGTGTACAATGCCGAGAACGACCAGACGACCAAAGGCGGCGACGCGACCGACGTGCTCAAGCGCGTGCCCCTGCTGAGCGTGGACTTGGATGGCAACGTGAGCCTGCGCGGCTCCAGCAACATCAAGGTGCTCATCAACAACAAGCCTTCGACCATTACGGCCAGCAGCGTGGCCGACGCGCTGAAGCAGATTCCGGCCGACCAGATTAAGACCGTGGAGGTGATTACCTCGCCCTCGGCCAAGTACGACGCGGAGGGCTCGGGCGGCATCATCAACATCATCACTAAAACCAACAACCTGCGCGGGGCTACGCTGGGCGTGGATTTGAGCGGCGGCTACCGCAGCAGCAACCTGGGCCTGAACGGCAGCCTGCGCACCGGCAAAATGGGCTTCTCGCTGGGCGGTTTTGGCCGGGCGCAGTACAATGTGCCCGGCGAGTTCTCGAACACGCAGCTTACGAAGGGCAGCACGCCCATTACCACCCAGCAAAGCGCCAATACGCGCCAGCAGGGCATTTTTGGGCGTTATACGCTGGGTTGGGATTTCGATATTGATAAGTTTAACTCGCTGCAGGCGTCGGTAGCCTACGGTACCCGCAGCGGCCAGAGCTACCAGGATAACCTGCTGCGCAACAGCTACAATACGGCGACGAATGCGCTTATCAGCAGTGACCTGCGCAACACCTTTTCAAAGGACCAGTCGGGCACCGTGGATGCCAGCCTGAACTATACGCACAGCTTCGAGAAGCCGCAGCACGAAATCAGTCTGCTGACGTTGTTCAGCCGCAACGACCGCACCAACAGCTTCACCAACAACGTCCTCAACACAACCGATGCGACCAATCTGGCCCGCAGCATCGTAAACAACAACCCGAGCTACAACGAGGAATACACGGTGCAGCTCGATTACCAAAACCCCATCAGCAAAACCCAGATTCTGGAGATGGGGGCGAAAAACATTCTGCGCCGCGTGAATTCGGACTACGCCACCACGGCGTTTGGCGCCAATGGCGAAGTGGTGCCGTCGGTGGGCTTGTCGTCGAACAACATTTTCAACTACCGCCAGAACGTGACGGCCGGCTACGTGGCCTACACCCTAGGCCTGCCCAAAGGCTTCACGCTGAAGCCCGGCCTGCGCTACGAGTACACGACCATCAGCGCCAATTTTGCCAACTCGACCACGCCCGTCAACATTCCCGACTATGGCGTGCTGGTGCCCAG
>JALYUH010000175.1 GCA_030853985.1 Bacteroidota bacterium
GGTCGATAACGTGCTGGTAATGATTCTGGCCGTGATGGGTGCCATGGGCCTCATGCTGGCCTTCAGCGGCGTGGTGGCCGATTTCGTGAATGAGAACCCCACCATCAAGATGCTGGCCCTCTCTTTCCTCATCATGATTGGGCTGCTGCTGGTGATGGAGGCCGCCCACCAACAAATCGAAAAGGGCTACCTCTACTTCGCCATGGGCTTCTCGCTGCTTGTGGAACTGCTCAACATGCGCCTGCGCAAAAAGGCCCCGCCCGTGCACCTGCGCGACCCGCAGTTCGACTAACCCAGGGCGCGGTTTCCCGCGCTGTCCCTTGCAAATTCCCTTTTACACCCAGAGCCCCGAATGAAAACCATCCACATCACCAAGGCCGACCATGCCAAACTCCTGGCCCTGGTGCAGGCCGAGCGCCGGGTCAGCGGCGACCAGCTCGTGGGCCCGCTGGGCAACGAGCTGAAGCGCGCCCAATTAGTGGAGTCAGCCGCCATTTCCGCCGATACCATCACCATGAATTCGGTGGTCCGGCTCCGCGAGCTGGAAAGCCAGACGGCGCTGGAAATCACCCTGGTGTACCCTAAATACGCCGACGTGGCCCGCCGCAGAATATCTATTCTGGCCCCGGTGGCCACCGCCGTGCTCGGCTGCCGGGTGGGCGACAAGATAAAATGGCCGCTGCCCAACGGCATGGCCACGTATGAGGTTGAAGCCGTGCTCTATCAGCCCGAATCCGCCGGCGACCTGGCCCTGTGAGCCTGGGCGAACCACTTCAAAAATCATTCGATGAAAAACATTCTGTTCGGGCTGGGCCTGCTGCTGGGGCCGACCCTTGCCTCGGCCCAAACCCGCCCCCCACTGCCCGCGGCAAGCTCGGCAACCACCGCCCGCTACCTGGCCCCGGCCGAACAACTCACGCTGCGGTCGGCGCTGGAAATGGCCGACCGCGTGCGCGCCAAAGCCGCCATCCTCGATAAGCAAGTATCCGTAGCCGTGGTCGATGCCAGCGGGCAGCTCGTGCTGCTCACGCGCGGCGACGGCGTGGGGCCGCACAACACCGAAGCCGCCCGGCGCAAGGCCTACACCGCCCTCTCCACCAAAACGGCCACCCTGCTGCTGGGCCGCAACGCCCGCGCCAACCCCGACACCCAAAACCTCAACACCCTGCCCGAGCTGCTGCTGCTCGGCGGCGGCGTGCCGCTCTGGCACAACGGCCAGGTGGTGGGCGGCGTAGGCGTATCGGGCGGCGGCGGCCCCGAAACCGACGACCTGCTGGGCCGCGCCGCCGCGTTGCCCGAAGTCGGCATCACCATTCCCTAACCGGCTACGTGCATCTGGCAACGGCCTATTTTTTATCTATTTATCCCCCTTTTCAATTTATGAAAACCCTGATTATTTGTCTTTTGAGCCTGCTGCCGCTATTGGGCCTGGCCCAGCAAACGCCGCCCGCCTACCAGCTTAGCACCCACATCCTCGATATTAGCCAGGGCAAGCCTGCGCCCGGCGTACTGGTGCGCCTGGAGAAGTACGACAATGCCAAAAAGACCTGGAGCCAAGTGGCCGAGAAGAAAACCGACGCGGCCGGCCGCATCGGCGATTTTCTGCCCACCGCCGGCCAGAAAGCGCCCGCCACCGGCATCTACAAGCTCGTTTTTCAAACCAAACCCTATTTCTCGGCCCGAAAGCAAACCTCGTTCTACCCCTTCATCGAGGTAGTATTTGAGTTGGCCGACGGGGCGCACTACCACGTACCCATCACGCTGTCGGCCTTCGGGTACTCCACGTACCGGGGCAGCTGATAAAATTGTAACTAACTACCAACATGCTTGATTTACTGATAAAAAACGCCCGGCTCGACGGTCACGAGGTGGGGGTGGATATTGGCATCGTCGCCGATAAGATTACGTTGCTGAAAGCCGGCATCACTGCTGCTGCCCGGCAAGTGCTGGATGCGGAACACCAGTTTGTGTGCGCCGGCTTCTACGAAACCCACATTCACCTCGACAAGGCCTGCATTCTGGACCGCTGCCCGGTGCGCGAGGGCGGCAAGGAGGAGGCCGCGCGCATAACCAAGGCGGCCAAGCAGGATTTCACCGAGGACGACGTGTTTGCGCGGGCCAGCCGCGTGGTGGAAATGGCCATCAAAAAAGGCACCATGGGCCTGCGCACGTTTGTCGAAACCGACCCCCGGGCGGGCCTGCGCTCGTTTGAGGCGCTGAAGCGGGTGAAGGCCGCCTACGCGTTTGCCATCGACATCGAGCTGTGCGCCTTCGCCCAGGACGGGCTGACCCAGGAAATGGCCACCTACGACCTGTTGCGGCAGGCCCTGCAACAGGGGGCCGACCTGGTGGGCGGATGCCCCTACACCGACGACGACCCTGACCGCCACGTGGAGCTGATTTTCGACCTGGCCGAGGAGTTCAATGTCAACGTCGACTTCCACCTCGATTTCGACCTCGACCCTGCCCAGTCGGGCATTCCCAAAATTGCCGAGCAGACCCGGCTGCGCAACTACCAGGGCCGCGTGTCCATCGGCCACGTCAACAAGTTGAGCGCCATGCCCCCGGCCCGGCGCGCCGAGCTGACCCGGCTGCTGCTGGAGGCCGACATTGCCCTCATTGTGCTGCCGGCCACCGACCTGCTGCTGATGGGCCAGGAGCACACCCACCTCATTCCGCGGGGGGTGGTGAATGCCAACGAGCTGCAGGCGCTGGGCCTCACCACTACCCTCTCCAGCAACAACATTCTCAACCCCTTCACGCCCTACGGCGACGCCTCGCTGGTGCGCATGGCCAACATGTACGCCAACATTGCGCAGCTCGCCACCGATGCCGAAGTCCGGGCCACCTACGAGATGATAACTACTAACGCCGCCAAGCTGCTCGCCAAGCAGGCCCGCCTGCGCGTGGGCGGCCCGGCCACCTTCGTGCTCCTGGAAGCTGGTAGCGCCGTCGATGCCATCCGCACCATTGCGCAGCCGCTGCTGGGCTACAAAAACGGCCGGCTCACGTTCACCAACGCCAAAGCCACCCTCCACCCCCAGTCTTGAACCGCACCGTGTCTTCCAGCCTGACTCCTACTGACGTACGCCACCTGCGCCACTGCTTGGCGCTGGCCACCGAGTCCCTGCACGCCGGTGATGAGCCGTTCGGTTCCGTCCTGGTTGGGGCCAGGGGCGAGGTGCTAGCCCAGGCCCGCAACCGCGTGAACGAGCTGAACCACCTGGCCCACCCCGAGCTGGAGCTGGCGCAGTGGGCCGCCGCCCACCTGGCCCCCGCCGCGCGGGCCGCCGCCACCCTCTACACCAGTGGCGAGCACTGCCCCATGTGCGCCACCGCTCACGGCTGGGTGGGCCTGGGCAAAATCGTGTACCTCAGCTCGGCCGAGCAGTTGACCCAGTGGCTCGCGGAGTTGGGGGTGCCGGAGGCCCCCATTCGGTTCCTGCCCGTGCAGGATATCATCCGCGACGTGGAGGTGGCCGGCCCCGCCAGCGGCGAGCTGCTGCAAGCCGTCATAGCCCTTCACGTGGCTTACCACGCGCGGCCACCGGGCCCGGCGGGCCAGCAGTAGCGGGTAGCCGGCCCAGCGCACCTATGGATGTATGTACCTCGTTCACTGGTTTTTCGCATCATTCCGCCATTTTTTCGCTTTACATTCTCTCACTCATGCGAAACCTCCTTTATTTCTCGCTGACGGCCCTGGCGCTCGGCGCGTCGGCCTGTTCGAAAGACCGGGACGAGGACAAGGCCCCCACCCGGTTTGAAATCAAACAGGAAACGTATGCCTTGCCGGGCAATCAGCTCTTTCCCGAAGGCATTGCTTATAATCCCGGCAAAGGGATTTTCTACGTGGGCAGCACCACGAATGGCGACGTGGTGCAGGTAAACGTCGAAACCGGCGCGGCCAGCACGTTTGCCGCCGGCGCGGCCCAGAACCGCCTCGATTGCCGGGGCCTGAAAACCGATGCCCGCAACCGCCTCTGGATTGCCGGCGGGGCCGAAAACAAGATTCACGTGCTGAATCCGGACGGTGCCCTGCTTAAGACCTGGGATACCAAAGCACTTTTCAATTCTGGCTTCATCAACGACTGCGCCCTGGATGCCAACTACGTGTATTTCACCGACTCGCGGGTGCAGAAGGTGTACCGGGCGGCGGTAAGCGCCGACGCGCCCGGCGAAATCGAAGAGTGGCTGGCTTTCACCGACCAGCAGCTGCCCTACGGCGCGGGCTTCAACGCCAACGGCATTGCCCTCACCGCCGACGGCCGCTACCTGCTGATGGTGATTTCCAACACGGGCAAGGTGTTCCGCATCGACCGCAGCAGCAAGGCCATTGCTGAAATCACGCTCGACCAGCCCGTGACGGCCGGCGACGGCTTGTGGCTGACGGGCACCAAGCTCTTCGTGTCGCGCAACTCTACGGGCCAGATTTTCCCGGTGCAGCTCAACGACGCCTTCACGCAGGGCACCGTGGGCTCCGGCTTCGGCAGCAACCTCAAGTTCAACACCACCATTGCCCGCGCCGACAACTATTTCCTAGTTGTCAATTCCCAGCTCAACCTGCGCCCCAGCGGCACCACACCCCCGCCAGCGGCCCCCACGCTGCCCTTCACCGTGTCGCGCGTCACGATTCCGTAACCGGCGCTGCTAGTTGACAGACTCCCTCCCCGACAGGCAAAGCACTTGGTTTTGCCCGCTGGGGAGGGTGTCTGTTTTGAGTGGATACGCCCGTTGTTTCATCCTTTTTACCTATGCGTAAGCTCCTGCTAACCCTATCTGTTGTCTCTGTTCTGCTAGCCAGCTGCGAGTCGACCAAACAAGCCACTCCCACCACGACTGTCGACACGCGTCCAAAACCGGAGGGCATCCGGAACAAATACTGGAAGTTGGTAACCCTGGAAGGCCGGGCCGTGGCAATGGCCCCCAGCCAGGAGCGCAAGGCCTATTTCATGCTGCGCGACAGTAGTCGCGTCACGGGATTCGGCGGCTGCAACGTGCTCAACGGCAGCTACGAGCTGAACGAAAGCCAGCTGCGCCTGCGCTTCGTGAACATGCTGACCACCATGCGCGCCTGCCCCGGCCCGGACAGCGAACGCAGCTTCTTGGAAGTGCTCAACCAGACCAACAACTACACCCTGCGCGGCGATACGCTGCTGCTGAACGTGGGCCGCCGCGCCCCGCTGGCGGTGTTTCACGCCGTGTATTTCTAAGAGGGTGTAGGGTAAAAACATAGGGATTTACCTTTACAGGATGAATCGCCGTACTTATTCAACCGATTTAACTGAAGAACAATGGCTTCTGGTGGAGCCCTACGTTCGGACTAGTGGTTATGGGCG
>JALYUH010000176.1 GCA_030853985.1 Bacteroidota bacterium
GAGGTGCAGTTTGGCGCGGGCTACACCGGCTCGGGCCTGTGGGCTGTGGGGCCGCACAACGACTCGTTTCCCTCGTACCACACGGCCGTTTATTTCAGCTTGTTCTGGCCGCTGGCGGTGGCGTTTCCCAAGTTTCGGGGGCCGCTGCTGCTGCTGCCGGCGCTCATTGGGCTGGGCCGGCTGGTGCTGGGCGCGCACTATTTAAGCGACGTGTGGTTTTCGCTCTGGCTGGTGGTGGCGCTCACGCTCCTGTTTGGCCGGCTGGAGCGGCCGCGCCAACTGGTGGTTTAGAGACGCGACACTTCGCGTCTCGGCGTTGAACGAAAACGGCTGAAAAGGTCTCCGTAATGGCCGCTCAACGATGATACGCGAAGTATCGCGTCTCTACAACTCCAATTGCCCATTTCCGTTCAGCCCCAACCGGCGCGTGCTGTCCTACTCTTTTGCATGATACGATACCGTTTACTTCCATTTTTCCTGTTGGCGATGCTGGCGGCCTGCACCGCTACCCAACCCGTCGCCAACCCGAAGCTGGTGGTGCTGGGCCACGCCGGCTCCGGCTTTTACACGCCTATCAGCCCCATCAATTTCCGGCCGCCGAGCAGCTGGCGCGGTATTCGGCGCGCATTATTGCGCGGGGCCGATGGCGTGGAAATCGACCTGCAAATGAGCCGCGACAGCGTGGTGATGCTCTACCACGACCAGAAGATGCAGGACGGCAGCACCGGCACCGGCTGCATCAGCGAGCGCACGGCGGTCGAAATTGAGGCGGCCCGCTACCGCGGCGGCTTCCCCTACGACCTCATTCAGAAGGAGCACCCCATCCGCTTCGACACGCTGCTGGCCCGGTTTAGCCGTCGGCCCAGCTTCCCGCTCATTCACCTCGATTTGCATGAGGACGACCAGTGCCTGCCCGCCGGCCACCAGCACGACCGCACCCCGCTACTCATCCGCCAGATTGCGCGCAGCCTCGCCCGCTACCACGTCGCGCCCGAAAAAGTGCTGCTCGTTACCCAGGAAGGCCCCACCATTCGGCTGGCCCGCGCCGCCCTGCCCGGCGTGCGCGTCGGCCTCGAAATCGCCTCCGATGAATTCGCCTCCGGGCTGAAAACGGCCAAAAGTGAAAAAGTCCGCACCGTGGTGCTCGATGCCGACCGCCTGACGCCCGAGCAAGGCGCCCAGGCCCACGCCGCCGGCCTCACGGTAGTGGTATTTGGCGGCCGCTCGCCCAAAGACCTGCGCCGCGTGCTCGAAACCAAGCCCGATGAGATTGAAGTAGATAACGTGCACCGCCTGCTCATCATGCAGGGCCGGGGGAAGCAGTAGGAGGAGAACGGGGATTCCGGCCGGGCTTCTACCTTTACCGGCGTACTCCCACTCAAATCCTGCGCTGCATGAAATCCGCTCTTCTATTTGCCGTGATGCTCGGCGCCACGGCCGCTATCCCGGTCCTGGCCCAGCAGCCCGGCCCCGCGTACCCGGTCTGGTCCGAGGTCGAAAAGGTCCGCTACACCACCGTCATGGCCGATACTGCTTACATAAAGGAGCACTATCGCAAGACGGAGCACCAGGTGGCCATGCGCGATGGCGCGAAGCTCTACACCATTGTGTACGCGCCCAGCGATGCCGACAAGGTGCGCTACCCCGTCATGCTCAACCGCACGCCCTACGCCATTGGGCCCTACAAGTCGGCCAAAATGAAGCTGAACCTGGGGCCGAGCAGCGAGATGATGCACGAAGGCTACATTTTCGTGTACCAGGACGTGCGCGGGCGCTACATGAGCGAAGGCACCTTTGTGGATGTGCGCCCCGAAAAAGAGGTGCACAAGGGCAAAACCGATGTGGACGAAGGCACCGACACCTTCGACACCATTGAGTGGCTGTTGAAAAACAAGCAGGCACCCAAAAACAACGGCCGCGTGGGCCAGTGGGGCATCAGCTACCCCGGCTACTACACCGCCACCGGCCTGCTGGCCCGCCACCCCGCCCTGAAAGCCGCCTCGCCCCAGGCCCCCATCGCCGACTGGTTCTGGGACGATTTCCACCACAACGGTGCATTTTTCCTGCCCCACGCCTTCAACTTCCTGGCCAGCTTCGGCCTGCCCCGGCCCGAGCCCACGCCCACCGGCAACCCCGGCTTCAAGCACGGCACCCCCGATGGCTACGACTTCTTTATGAAGATGGGGCCGCTGAAAAACGCCGATGCCCGCTACTACAAGGGCCAGGTCGCGTTCTGGAACGAGATGATGCAGCACCCCAACTACGACGAGTACTGGCAGGCCCGCGACCTGCGCCCCCATCTCAAAAACCTGCAAAAAGGCACCGCCGTGCTCACCGTGGGCGGCTTCAACGATGCCGAGGACTTGTTTGGCGCGCTCAACATCTACAAGAGCATCGAAAACCAGAACCCCGGCATGCACAACGGCCTCGTGATGGGCCCGTGGGTGCACGGGGGCTGGGCGCGCGGCTCGGGCGAAATCGTGGGCAACGTGGCCTACGGGGCCGCGCCGTCCATCTATTACCAACAGAAAATTGAAGCCCCGTTCTTCAAAGCCAACCTCAAGGACGGCCCGCCCGCCAACTTGCCCGAAGCCACCGTATTTGAAAGTGGCCCCAACCAGTGGCGCACCTTCGATGCCTGGCCGCCCCGGCAGGCGCAGGAAAAAACGCTTTACTTCCAACCGGGTGGTAAAATCGGTTTCGAGCCCGCCGCTGCCGGTGCCGAATTCGACCAGTTCCTTAGCGACCCGGCCCACCCCGTGCCTTTCTCCGAAGCCACCACCACGGGCATGACCCGCGAATACATGACCGACGACCAGCGCTTCGCCAGCCGCCGCCCCGACGTGCTCACCTACCAGACCGACGTGCTCAGCGCGCCGCTCACCCTAGCCGGTCCCATTCAGGCGCTGCTGCAAGTGGCCACCACCGGCTCCGATGCCGACTGGGTCGTGAAAATCATCGACGTGTACCCCGACAACACCCCCGACAACCCGCGCCTGAACCCCAACGTGCACCTCGGCGGCTACCAGCAAATGGTGCGCTCCGAGGTCATGCGCGGCCGTTTCCGCAATAGTTTCAGCAAGCCGGAGCCCTTCACGCCCGGCCAAATCACCGCCGTACCCTTCACCGTGCAGGACCTGATGCACACCTTCCAGCCCGGCCACCGGATGATGGTGCAAGTGCAAAGCACCTGGTTCCCCATCGTAGACCGCAACCCGCAGAAATACGTCGACAACATATACAACGCCGATGAAGCCGATTTCCAGGCCGCCACGCACCGGCTGTACCACGCGCCGGGCCACGCTTCGCAACTGGTGGTAAAAGTGCTCCCGTAGCAGCCCAGACGGTGCTGGGCAAAGCCTCACCCCCGGCCCCTCTCTGAGAGGGTGTAGGGTAAAAACATAGGGATTTACCTTTACAGGATGAATCGCCGTACTTATTCAACCGATTTAACTGAAGAACAATGGCTTCTGGTGGAGCCCTACGTTCGGACTAGTGGTTATGGGCG
>JALYUH010000185.1 GCA_030853985.1 Bacteroidota bacterium
GGCCGCAAGGCCTGGCAGCAGCGGCACCGCCGGGCGCTGGCGGGGCTGGCCGGGGTGGCGGCCTTGGTGGCGGGCTACTTTTTTCTGGTCGATGGCTGGTGGCGCTTCCTGTCGGCGCTGTTGCCCCTCACGGTGCTGGCGCTGGTGTATTCGTGGCCGCTGGTGCGCTGGCAGGGGCAGCGGCGGGCCCTGCGCGAAGTGCCGCTCCTCAAGGGTTTTCTGATTGCGGGCGTGTGGTCGGCCATCACCGTGGGGCTGCCCGCGCTGGCCCTGCATCGCCCGCTGGCCGAGGCGCTGGGCCTGCTGGCGCAACGCTTCGGGCTGGTGCTGGCCCTCACCATCGTGTTCGATATCCGTGACTTAAGCCGCGACCGGGCGGCGGGCACCCGCACCTTCCCGGTGGTACTGGGCGTGGCCGGGGCCCGGGCCGTGGCGCTGGCTTTTCTGGCCGCCGCCCTCACGCTGGGCTTCGAGCGGGGCGTGCCGCCGCTGGGGCTGGGCCTCACGGCGCTGGCCGCCGCCGCTGTTATTCTGCTGGCTGAGGAGCGGCGCTCCGACTACTTCTTCGCCCTGCTGGCTGATGGCGTGCTGCTGGTGTCCGCCGTGCTGTATTTGGTGGGGAAATAGGACATGCTTTTGGTTGCATCGGAACCAGACAACGTAGCGCGAACGCTGCGAGTCCGCGCATTGCCGGGCCGTTCGCCCAAGCACGGACTCGCAGCGTCCACGCTACACCTCGGCCAGGGCCGGGCCAATGTGCCGCACGATATCCCCGGCCACCAGCCCGGCCTGGCCGGTTTGGGCGGCGGCCAGGTCGCCAGCCCAGCCGTGGGCGTACACGCCCAGCCGCACGGCTTCGAAAGCGGGGATTTGGGCGTGGGCGCGCAACGCCAGCAGCACACCCGTGAGCACGTCGCCGCTGCCGCCGGTGGCCATGCCGGCGTTGCCAGTGCTGTTGAAGTGCAGCTCGCCGGTGGGCGTGGCCAGGCAGGTGTAAGCGCCTTTCAGCACCACCAGGCAGCGGTGCGCGATGGCGAAGTCGCGCAGTAGCTCCAAGCGGTGGTAGTCGTCGCGGGCCGGTTCGGTGAGGCGCTCGAATTCCTTGGGGTGGGGGGTGAGGACGGTGTTTTCGGGCAGCAGCCTGAGCAGCTCGCGGTGGCTGCCGAGCAGGTTCAGCGCGTCGGCATCAATGACCAGGGGCAGGGGCTGGCCGGTTTTTTCGAGCGGCTTGGCGGCCGCTTCCAGCAGCTGGCGCAGCACGGCGAGGCTGGCCGCCTCCTGCCCCAGCCCCGGCCCGATACCCACCGCCTGGTAGGGCGCCAGCGCGGGCAATTCGCTGATGAAGTGGGCCTGCTTATCCGTCAGGCACATGGCTTCCGGCTGGCTGATTTGAAAGATGTCGTAGCCGCAGCTCGGGATGTGGGCCGTGAGCAAGCCCACGCCGCCGCGCAGGCAGGCCCCCGCCGATAGCACGGCCGCGCCCATTTTGCCCCGGCTGCCGGCCAGCAGCAGCGCGTGCCCGAAGGTGCCTTTGTGGCTGAATTTGGGGCGCGGCGGCAACTGCCCGGCCACGGTGGCGGCATCGGTGTAGTGGCAGGGCGTGGCGGTGGCGGCAATGAATTCGGCATTCAGCCCGATGTCCTTCACCTGCCATTCGCCCACGAATGCCGCATTCTGCGGCAGCATGAAAGCCAGCTTGGGCAGCCCGAAGCTAACGGTATGCTGCGCCCGCACCACGGCGCTATCGGCGGGCTGGGGCGCATCGGCGAAGAGGCCGCTGGGCAGGTCGATGGCCACGACGCGGGCACCGGCCTGGTTGAGGTGTTGCACCAGTGTAGCCGCCAGGCCCGCCAGCGGCCGGCTAAGGCCGGTACCAAACAGGGCATCAACAACGAGTTGGTTGGCGGCAATGGCGGGCAAGCTGGCCGCCCCGATGGTGACCACAGGCACCGCGTGGGGCAGCAGGTGGCGGTTGTGCTGCCAGTCGGCCGACTGTTTTTCGGCGGGCAGCAAAGCCACGTGCGGGCGGTAGCCGGCGCGGTGTAGCAGGCGGGCCACGGCTAGGCCGTCGCCGCCGTTGTTGCCGGCGCCGCAGAGCAGGAGGATTTCACCGGCTTCGGTGGGCGTGAAGCGGCTGGTGAACCATTCGGCAACTGCGCGGGCGGCCCGCTCCATCAGCTCCGTCGAGAGTAGGTGCTGTTGCTGCAGGGTGGCCTGGTCGAGGGCGCGGGTTTGGGCGGCAGTCAGAATTTTCATAGTCGTGGCGCGGGCCAGCGCCCGTCGAATAGAGAATAGCCCGCCTAAGCCTACTTTTGGGCATGCAGGAAAATACGAGTGTCTTCATCGTGCCCGGCCTCGGCAGTTCGGGCCCCGACCATTGGCAAACTTACTTCGAGCACCAGTACCCCGCCTTTACGCGAATTGAACAGCGGGAGTGGGACGTGCCCGACCGCGCCGAATGGGTAGCCCGCCTGGAGGAAGCCCTCGATGGCCAGGACTTGAGCCAAGTGGTGCTGGTGGCCCACAGCTTGGGCTGCGTGACGGTGGCGCACTGGGCCGCCCGGTTCGGCCACCGCATTAAGGGGGCGCTGCTGGTGGCGCCCAGCGACGTCGAAACCGCCCACTACGCCGCTTTCCCCACTACGGGCTTCGCGCCCATGCCGCTGGCCCGGCTGCCTTTCCCGAGCAAGGTCGTGTTCAGCCAAAACGATGAGTGGGTGACGCCGGACCGGGCCCGGCAATTTGCCGAAGCCTGGGGCAGCGAGCTGGTCAACATCGGCGCGGCCGGCCACATCAACACTGCCGGCGGCTACGGCGACTGGCCGGCCGGGCTGGCGCTGCTGGAGTCGCTGCTGTAAGGAAAGGACTGGCGGGGCGTCTATCCAGAGCGACCGAAAACCTCCCGGGGCCGGCCGCGTTTACTTTATTCTTACCGTTTCTTCTAATAATCTCCGCCGATATGCAAACCTGGAACGACGTTATCCGCCTCGCCAACCACCCCACGCCTTCGCCGCGCCGCGTCGAGAAAACGCCCGCCGAGTGGCGCGCCCAGCTCACCGCCGAGCAGTTCCACGTCACGCGCGAGCACGGCACCGAGCGCGCCTTCACCGGCGAGTATTGCGAGGCCCACGAAGCCGGCCTGTATGCCTGCGTGTGCTGCGGCACCCCGCTCTACGACTCGCGCACCAAGTTCGAATCCGGCACCGGCTGGCCCTCGTTCACCGCGCCCGTCGATGAAAGCGCCATCCGCTACCACAAAGACACCAGCTACGGCATGACCCGCGTGGAAGTGCTCTGCAACGTGTGCGATGCCCACCAGGGCCACGTATTCCCCGACGGCCCCGCGCCCAGCGGCCTGCGCTTGTGCATCAATTCGGCCAGCATCAAGCTGGTGGGCGAAGGCGAAAAACAGCCGGCTGCCTAAGCCGCGCTGCCGCGCCCGCGTAGCTTTATGCCCCGGCCGAAGACACCTTCGGCCGGGGCTTTGCGTTTAGAGCCCACCACCCGCCTCAATCCCACCCGCCATGTCTTTGTTATTTAATGATTTCGCCTCCTGGGGCGCGCACTGCGCCGAAACCGGCGAACCCCTCTACCAACCCGTGCTCGCCTACGAAATCGAGCAAAAAGGCCGCACCGAAGATGAAATATGGACCGGCCTGCAACGGGCCTACGACGTGATGCGCGACGCTGTGCACGAAGGCCTGACCGGCGACATGACCTCCCGCTCGGGCATGATTAACAACGGGGCCAAAAAAATCGCCGCCTCGCCCGTCACTGTGCTTTCGCCCGAATTCAAGCAGCTCATTACCCGCGCCTTGGGCGCCAAGGAGGTGAATTCGTGCATGGGCCGCGTGGTGGCCGCGCCCACCGCTGGCGCTTCGGGCATTTTGCCCGGCGTGCTCGTCACCATCCAGGATTTGCATAAGCTTTCCGACCGCCAGATTCTGGAAGGCCTGCTCGTAGCCGCGGGCATTGCGCTTATTATCGAGCAAAATGCCTCGCTGGCCGGGGCCGTGGGCGGCTGCCAGGCCGAAACCGGTTCGGCCGCCGCCATGGGCAGCGGGGCCATCGTGTACTGCCTGGGCGGGCCCGTCGAGCAGGTGTTTGCCGCCGTGGCCGTCACCATCCAGTGCATGCTGGGGCTGGTGTGCGACCCCGTGGCCGGCCTCGTGGAGGTACCCTGCGTGGTGCGCAACGCCTCCGCGGCGGCCATTGCCTTTTCCTCGGCCCAGATTGCCATTGCCGGCATCGACCCCGTTATTCCCGTCGACCAGTGCGTGGCTGCCCTCGGCGAAGTGGGCCAGGCCATGGAAACCCGCTACAAGGAAACCGCCCTCGGCGGCCTGGCCGCCACCAAGCGCGGCAAAGAAATCGAGCGGATGGTGCTGGTGCAGGACGTCAACATCCTGCCCGACGAATCCGACGAAATGTAGCGTGCGGCATTGACTAGCAGCTTCTTCTGACGGGTTGTTGCGGCCGGATTTTAACGCAAAAAAGCCCCGCCGGCAATGCCAGCGGGGCTTTTCATTTGAGCTAACCTAGCGGCTACTCGCGCACTAAGCGGCGGGTTTCCACGCCGTCGGCGTTGCTCAGGCGCAGCAGGTACACGCCCGTAGCCGCGCCCGTCAGGTCGAGGGTGTGGGTGGCGGTACCAGTGTTGGCCGGCAGCAATTGTTGCGTCACCACGCGGCCCAGGGCATCGAGCACCGTGAGCTGGGTGGCACTGCGGTAGCCGGTCAGCTCCAGCGTTACCTGGCCCGAGGGAGTCGGGTTCGGGTAGAGCTTCAGGCTGGCCCCGGTCAGGCCGGTTTTAGCACCCGTCACCACCAGCGGCAGCGAAGGCAGCGAGGTGCAGCCGTTGGCGTTGGTCGTCGTCACGGTGTACGAGCCCAGCGAGGCCGGCGTGCCGTTCACCACGTAGGTCTGGCCGGTAGCCCCGGCGATGAGCACGTTGTTGAAGTAGAACTGGTTGCCCGTGGCCGCGCTCGAAGTGAGCGTGGTCGTACCCCCGTTGTACACCACGCCGATGGTGGGCGTAGCGGGCCGTGGGTTCACCGTGAAGGTGGTCGTGGCGGTAGCGGCGGCACAGCCGCCGGCGGCAGCTACCGTGTTGGTCACAGTATAAGTGCCGGCCGTGCTGCTGCTGAGCGTAATCACGCCCGTCGTCGCGTTGATGGTCAGGCCCGTGGTCGAGCTAAACGTGCCTGCCGAAGCGCCCGTGCCCAGCGTGGGCGCGGTGGTGCTGGCGCTGCCTACGCAGCCCGTGGCCGTCGCGTAGCTGAACGTGGCCACTGGCGCGGCCGTGATAGTCACTGTCGCCGTGGCCGTGGTGGCGGCGCAGCCATTGGCAGCAGCCACCGAGTTGGTCACGGTGTAGGTGCCGGGCGTCGAAGAAGCCAGCGTGATAGCGCCGGTCGTGGCGTTCAGCGTCAGGCCCGTAGTTGAAGAGAACGTACCAGCTGTGGCACCGGTGCCGAGGGTTACGGCCGGAGCCGTCGTGCCGCTTACGCAGAAGGTCGAAGGCGTACCGTAGCTGAACGTGGCCACCGGAGCCGCCGTAATGGTCACCGTCGCCGTGGCCGTGGTGGCGGCGCAGCCATTGGCAGCGGCCACCGAGTTGGTCACGGTGTAGGTGCCCGGCGTCGAGGAGCTCAGCGTGATAGCGCCGGTGCTGGCGTTAATGGTCAGGCCCGTAGTTGAAGAGAACGTGCCAGCCGTTGCGCCGGTGCCGAGGGTTACGGCCGGGTTGGTGGTGCCGCTCACGCAGAAGGTCGAGGTGGTGCCGTAGCTGAACGTGGCTACCGGTGCGGCCGTGATGGTCACCTGAGCCGTGGCCGAAGCGGCGGCGCAACCGCCATTGGCGGCAATGGTGTTGGTCACGGTGTAGGTGCCCGGCGTCGACGAGGCCAGCGTGATAACGCCGGTCGTGGCATTAACGGTCAGGCCCGTGGTCGAGCTAAACACCCCAGCGCTGGCCCCCGTGCCGAAGCTGGGGGCCGGGTTGGTCGCGCCGCTCACGCAGTAGGTCGAAGCCGCCGGGCCATAGCTGAACGTGGCCAGCGGCGCGGTAGTAATCGTTACCGACTGGGTGCTGCTGCTGCCGCAGGCCCCGGCCACCGTGTACGTCACGGTGTAGGTGCCGGGCGTGGTGCTGCTCAGCGTAATCGCGCCGGTGCTGGCGCTGATGGTCAGGCCCGCCGTCGAGCTAAACGTGCCGCCCGCCGTACCCGTCACGGTGGCCGTGGGGTTGGCGCCGCTCACGCAGAACGTGCCGCCGCCGTAGCTGAACGTAGCCGTAGTGGCCGGCGTGATGGTGACCGTAGCCGTGGCCGAAACCGCAGCGCAGGCTCCTGAAGCGGCCACCGAATTGGTGACCGTGTAGGTGCCGGCCGTGCTGCTGCCCAGCGTAATCACGCCGGTGGTGGCATCAATGGTCAGGCCCGTGGTCGAGCTGAACGTGCCGGCCGTGGCCCCGCTGCCCAGCGTGGGCGTTACCGTGCTGGCCGAGCCGGCGCAGTACGTGGTAGCCGTGGGGTAGCTGAACGTGGCCACCGGAGCCGGGCTGATGCTCAGCGCGAACGTGGCCGTGGCCGCCGGGCAGGGCGTCGAGCCCGCCGAGGTCAGCGTGATGGTGACCGAGCCGGCGGCCACATCAGCCGCCGAAGGCGTGTAGGTAGCCGTCAGGGTGCTGGCATTGGGGCTGAACGTGCCCGTGCCGCTGCTGGTGTAGGTGCCGCCCGTGGCCGAGCCGCCCACCGAGCCCGCCAGCTGGTAGGCCGAGATGCCGCAGCTGCTGCCCGTAGCCGTGGCGAAGCTGGCCGTAGCCGGTGCCGTCACGTTCACCTGAATGGCAGTGCGGGTCGCGCCGGCGCACTCCGTGCCCACTAAAATGTTGTAGAAGAAGTAGTACGAGGCACTGGTGCCGCTGATGTAGCCGCTCGTGATGGAGATGGCCCCGCTGGCCGACGTGTAAGGGAACGCATTGCCGCTGCTGCCATCGCGGTACAGCGTGGGCGGCGTGGGCGTGCTGGCCGTTACCAGCCGGTAGGTGCCCGCGGCGGGTACCGTTAGGTTCAGTGGGAGCACGGTGGGCACGAGGGCCGTGGTGCTGCCGGCTGCCACCGCAAACGGCCCGGCCGTGGCGATGAGCGTGCCGGTGCTGCTGCGCAGCTCTACGCTCACCGAGCCGGCCGTGGCCGTGGCATTGTACACCGTGGTCGACTGGAGCGTGAGCCCACCGGTGGTCGTGAAGACCAGGCCGGTATCGCTGCCGCTGTAGCCGCCATCGGTCTGGCGCGAAGTGGGTTTGCCCACCGTTTCGGTGCCACCCGTGAAGGCTTCGGCGTAGTACGTGGCCGAAGCCGTGAGGGCCGGCGTGGTGTAGCTGCCGGCCGTGGTGGTAGCCAGGGCCGTGCCGCCGGTGGCCACATCGAAGAAGCGCACGCTAGCCCCGGCCGAAGCCGTGGCCGTGAGCGTGGCCGTGCTGCCCGCGCAAATGCTAACCGGCGTGTTGGTGCTGGCCACCAACGGGTTGTTCACCGTGAGGGTGCTCACGTTGGACGTGGCCACGGCCGTGCCGCAGCGCACCTGGGCACGGTAGTAGGTGGTGCTGGTGAGCACCGGCGTGGTGTAGGTGGCGCTGGTCGCGCCGGCCACGTCGGCAAACGTTACGTTGTCCGAGCTGCTTTGGTACTGGATGGTGCCGTTGGCGGCCCCCGTCAGGGTGAGGGCGGCGGTGCCGCTCACGCAGATGGTGCTGTTGGCCGGGGCCAGCGTGCCGGCTACCGGGGCCGCTACCGTGCGGGTTACGGCGGCCAGCGCGTCGTTGCTGGTCGTCTGGTCGCCCGTCACGGTGGCCGTGATGGCGAACGAGTAGGTACCCACGGCCGTCATGTCGAGGGTGGGGGCCAGGGTAACGGTCTGGCTGGCACCGGCGGCGAGCGTGCCCGAAGTCACGGTGCCCGTCAGGGTCTGCGAGCCGGTGGGCGTGGTAACCGTAGCGGTTACGGTGGCCGGGTTGGCCGCGAAGTCCAGCGTTTGCGAGCCCTGGTTGATGATGCTCACGCTCACGGTTTCGGCGGCCGAGTAGCAGCCCTGGGTGGCGGTAGGCGTCACGAGGGCCAGCGGGGCCAGGTCGATGGGCAGCGGGCTACGCACGCTGATGTTATCGAGGTGGAAATCGTAGTCCGGTACATCATCCACGGTGCCTTCCGAAGCGAAGAAACCCAGAATGAACTGCTGGCCGGCGTAGGCGCTTAGGTCGATGGCGTAGTTGCGCAGGCTGCCGTTGGGCGGCTGGTTGTTGGCGTTGAACTGGGCGAAGGCCGGGATGCGGGCAAACGTCTGGCCGCAGTCGGTCGAAATACGCACTTCCACGAAATCGTCGGTGCCGGTCATGCCGGCCGCATCGGCCGCCGTGCTGGCAAAGTCCGTCAGGCCCGCATCGAAAGTGAGCACCGTCGAGCTGGTGGCCAACAGCTTCGGCGACACAATCCACTCGGCCTTGCCGGTCGTGAACAGGTTCACTTTGGCCGTGATGTTGCCCGTACCACCAAAGCCGGTCTGGTTGGTCCAGGCCGAAGTGGTGCCGGTCGGAACCGTCGGGCCGGTCGCCTCGCTCCAGCCCGGAAACACCGTGCCCAGGTTCGAGCCCGTGAAGCCGGTGAAAGTAACGAGCTGGGGCTGAGCGGCCACGGCGATTACCGTGCGGGTGGCAGTCAGGTTGTCGTTGCCGGGGGTGCCGTCGCCGGTGGTGGTAGTGGTTACGGCAAAGCTGTAGGTGCCGCCCGCCGTCAGGTTCAGCGTGCCGGGCAGGGTCACGGTCTGGGTGGCGCCGCCGGCCAGCGTGCCGGTGCTCACCGTCGTCGTAAATAACTGGGTCGAGTTATCGGGCTTGGTCACCGTCACCGTCACCGTGGTGGGGTTGGTGGCGAAGCTGATGGGCGTGGTCGAGTTGTTGGTAATGCTCACGGCCACCGTTTCGGCGGCCCCGTAGCAGCCGGCGGCCAGCGGGTTCAGCAGGGCCGTGGCGGCAATGTCGATAACCGCCGGCGTGAACTCATCGGCCCCAATGTCGGGCGTAGTGGCCGAGCGGGTTTCGCCGTCGAAGTCATCCGTGACACCGCTCACCGGCACGCCGGCGTTGTTGAGGGCGCTGGCCGTGACGTGCAGGTCAGTAGCCGACACGAACTGCGGGTTCACGCTCTTCGACGTGGCCGGGTTGTCCTGGCCGGTTTCGGTGTTCAGGGCAGCCAGCGTGGGGCGCAGCACGCCGCTGGTGGTCAGGCTGCCGGTCTGGCCCACCGCGAAGGTGGTGCCCGTGCCCACGAAGAAATCGTTGTGGTCCGAGGTCAGGCCCACGTAGGCGCCCGTCGTGCTGCTGTAGGCCAGGCCCAGGGCAATGCTGTTGCCGCTGCCGGTGGTCTGGGTATTGAGCAGAATGTTGTTGCGGATTTCCACCGTGGGCGTAGTGCCGCCGATGGCCAGCGCGAAGCCGGGGTAGTTGCCGCCGGTCTGGGTGCCGGTCATGCTCACCGAGTTGTAGAGGAGGCGCGTGGTCGAGCCCGCGCCGCCGCCAATGAAGATGCCCGCGCCAAAGTCGCCCGACGTGCCGTTCGACGACACGCCCGCCACCATGTTGTTGCTGATAACCGTGGTGCCCGCCGTTGCGGCCGCCAGCGCAATGCCGGTGGCCGAGTAGGTGCCGCTCTGCTTCACCAGGCCCACGTAGTTGCGGTTGATGGTGGCATTCGTCACCTCGCTGCCCGTGAAGGTGCTGGTGCTGATGCCCGTGAAGCCCGCGCTGATGCCCCACACGTCGCCGGTACCGGCGAAGTTGATGCCATCAATCGTGTTCTGCACTAGCTGAATGCCGTTTTCGAATAGGGCCGTGATGCCGAAGCGCCCAATGGCGAGCGCACCGGTCGCGGTCATGTCGTTCTGGCTGATAACGGTGCCCGTGTTCTTGAGCGTGGCGCTCGGCCCCGACGAGTAGATGCCGTACACACTGCCCGAAATGGCGTTGTTCAGCACCTTATTGTTGTTGTTGGCCGTCGTCGCCGTCGCCGTCGCTAGCATAATAATGCCGGACTGCGTCGTGGCCGAGCCGTTGCCCGTAATCACCAGGTTTTTGAAGGTGTTGTTGGTGGCGGCGTCGGTGCCCGAGTTGAATACAGTCAGCACGATGCCGTTGCTGGTCGTGGCCGCGTTGGTGTTGTTGATGGTCCAGTTGCGGCTCGGGCGCGGGTCGGTGGCCGAAATGGTGCCGCCGTTGCTGCCGTCCAGGGTCACGTAGTCGGAGCCAATCAGCTGGAACAGGGCCGAGGTGTTGCTGCCCGTAAGCGCGGTACTCAGGCCGGTGTTGGGCTTAATGGTCAGCGTGTTGGTGGCCGACGCATCCGCGTTGTTCAGCAGCTGAATCGGGAAGGTCTCGCTCGGGCCGTAGCTGGCATCCAGCAGCACAAAGGTTACGGCCCCGGTCAGCTGGTTCTGGTTGTAGGCCGTGGTGGCCGCCGTTAGGGTGGCGAAGGTGCGCGCCGGGTTGGGCGAGGTGCCGGTGCCCACGTAGTAAATGCCGCTGAGCTGGGTCTGAATCAGGAACTGATACACCTGGCTCGGGGGCGTGGTGAAGGTGCCGCCCGGCGGGTTGCTGCTCACGTTGCCTGGTACGTCTTGTGCCACCACGTAGTACTGAATGGCATCGCCGGGTACCACGCCGCCCACCAGGGCGTAGTCGAACGTGAAGGTGTAGCTGCTGCCGCTCACGCCGCTCGCGCCCACACTCTGGAAAGCGCCGCTGCTGCCCTTGCGGAAGAACAGGCGCGGCGCATTGGTCCCCGTGGCAACGCCGCTGGCATCGGTGATGGTGACCGTGATGGTGCGGCTGGTGGTGCTGGGCGAGTTGGCCAGCGCCGGCACCGTAATGGTGGGTCCGCTCAGGTCCTGCGGTAGGAAAGTGCCCTCGTCGGCCCCAATGTCGGGCGTAGTCGCGTTGCGCGTGTCGCCGTCGAAGTCGGTGGTGATGCCCGCAACGGGCGTGCCGCCGCTTTCCACCTGCGTGGCCACGGCGGGGTTGATGTGCAGGAAAGTCGCGGCCGAGCCCGTCGTGCTCAGGAACGGCACGTCTTCGGTGACCGAGCTGCTTTCGCGGGCCGCTACCAGGGCCTTGTAGCCGGCCAGCGTCTGCTGGGCGTTGGTAACGGTGGCGGTGGTGCCTTCCACGTAAATCAGGTTAGTGGCCGAAGGCGTGCCCGCGTAGTACAGGTTGTTGTTGGTGGTGGTGGCCAAGTTGGCCGGCGCGGTGCCGGCCGTGCCGGTGCTGCGGCGCAGGGCGCTGGTCGAGCCGCCGGTGCCAACGGCCGTGCTCTTGTTCACCACCACGTTATTGCGCAGGTCAACCGTCGTGGGGGTCGGGGTGAAATAGATGCCCGCCGTGCCAAACGTAGCGCCCGTGCTGCTGGCGTTCAGGTTGATGGTGTTGTAGTAGGCATTCACCGTAGTGCCGCTGCTGATGTAGAGGCCCACCACGGCCACCAGAGCGCCAGAGGCGGGCGTGCGCAGGTCGCCCACCAGGTTGTTGTGGTAGGTAATGGTGGTGCCGCCCGTGTTGTAGAGGCCGTACACCGTGGCCGTTGCGCCCGAAGCCGACAGGTCGTACACCTTGTTGCGGTACACGGTCGGCGTCGTCACCGACGAGGTGTAGATGCCGTACACGGTGCTCGAAGCCCCGCTGGAAATCAGCCCGTTCACCGTGTTGCCAAACGCTGCCGCCGTAGCCAGGCCGCTGTTCGACAAGAAGATGCCGTACACGGTGCTGCCGCCGTTCAGGCCACTCACCGTGTTGTTGAAGAACTGCGAGCCGGTGTTGCCGTACGTGTCGTAGATGCCGTAGAGCGCGCCGGTGGGCGTCGCGCCCGCCGTAATGTTGGTAATCTGGTTGGCCGACCACAGCTGAGTTTCGCTGGCCGAGCTGGTGCTGTAGAGGCCGTAGAAGAGCGACGCTCCCGCCACCGTAATGTTGTTGAACACGTTGCCGGTGAGCGACTGCGTGCCCGCGCCCGAGCCGTTGTTGTAGTAGCCGTACAGCGAGCCCGAAACCCCGGTGCGCATTACGCCCGAAAGCTGGTTGTTGGCCACCGTAACGGTGGTGCCGCTCTGGTTGTTGTTGATGAGGTAGGTGCTGCCCGTGGTCGCCAGCGTGGTGGCGTTGAGCGTGTTGCCCGTGAGGTTGACCGTCGCGGCCGAACCAGTGTTGTAGTAGCCGTACACCGTAGCCGAAGTAGCCGTGAGGTAGCTCATCGACAGCGTGTTGCCAGTGATGTTGACGGTGTTCGACGCCGCCGTGCTGCCCATGCCGTTTTCAATACCCGAAAGCTGCGAAGTGGTGGCGCCGCTGGCCAGCGTGACCGTGTTGTTGGTGATGTCCACATTCGACGATACGCCGGTGGGCGTGTAAATGCCGCGCAGCGTGCTGGTTACCGTGCTGGCCGCCACCGCCGTCGAGGTCGTGGCCGAGGTGTAGTTCAGCGTGCTGTTGACGGTGTTGCCCGCCACCTTGAGGCCATTCTGATAGGTGCCGCCCGCGCCGTAGCCCGAAGCCGCCCCCCCGAAGTTGCCAACGGTGTTGCCCGCCGTCACCCCGATTTCATTGTTCTGGTCGTAGTTGGCGATGGTCGTAGTCGAGGCGGCTGCTAGGTAAATACCAATCAACGAGTTGGTTACCACGTTGCCGTATAGTTTGTTGCCCGAGTTGGCTCCGGCCGTGCTGGTGGCGGGCAGGGCCGTGGCGCTGGCCGCCGTGCTGGCCAGGCCCGCAATGCCGATGGTACCGGTATTGGTCTTGTTCAGCGTCACCACGCAGTTGCGGATGATGTTGAACTGCGCGCCGTCGGTGGCCGAAGCCCGTGCCAGCGCGTAGCCGAACTCGGCCTGCGTAGTGGGCGTGGTGTTGGCGGTATTTTCGGCCAGGTCCAGGCCGTCGAACGTCACGTAGTCAGAACCCGCCAGGCTGATGATGGCGTCCAAGGTGGTGCTGGTGCCCACGCCAGCCGTGATTTTGGGGTTGGCCCCGCTGCCCGCCTTCTGAAACACGATGAGGTTGCCCACCGTGCCCGTGGCCGTAATGGCGCCGGCCGTGGGGCTGGCAAAGGTTTCGGTGTAGCCCGCCGCGATGTTGAACGTGACGCCGCCCGCGCCCACGCCACCGGCATTAAGAGCCGTGATGGCCGCCGCCACTGAGGCATAATCGCCCGGAATGGCCTTGGCCCCGCTGAGCTGCGCCTGCGCCCCGGGGGCAGCCAACAGCGCTAGCACGGCCACCGCCAGCCACCGGCTCAGCCGGCTTCTTAAAAGAAATTTGTGCATAGAAGTTGTGAAATAGGTGGAGAAAAAGAGGGTGAAAAAATGAAAAAACGAGGGGATAAGCAACGCGGTCCGGCCCCGTACCATAGCCTGGCCATCGCAGACAGCGGCGTAAGTTACTGCCTATTAGCATCCATAAAGCAATAGCACCCAAACCGGAAGCAATAATATTTTTAGCGGCTCGCTGAAACCGCATTAGCACGGCTGTACGAGCTGCTTTTGTCGGTACTTCGGTACCCACATATGATGGCCGCTGGTACTGGCTAGCGAGCCACCCAATGGGGCACCGACTACTTGCCCGCGCTACGGTTGTGGTTAATCGTCGGCGGCCAGGCTTAGGTCGTTGCCAGCGTGCCCGGGGCCATCAGCAGGCGGCCCAGAAACCGGAGGGCCGTGGCGTAGCGGCTGCGCAGCTCGCGGTACTGCTGCCAGGCGGCGGCGCGGTCGTCGCAAATCTTCAGGCCTTTGTCGGCCAGCAGTTGGCAGGCCTGGTCGAATTCGGCCCGGCCCGGTTCGGCCGTTCCGCTCTCGGGCAGCAGGTCGACGGGTTCCGCGCCGGCCTTGGTGTCGAAGAAGCGGTACACCCGGTTCATGGCCAGGCAGCCGGCTTTGAAGGTGAGCTGCGCCTGGCGGGGCTGCGGGCCATCCACGGCGGCAAAAAGCAGGGCGGCGGTGTCCAGAATCAGCCCGCCAGCCGTCACCCAGGAGCGGCCGGGCTGCGGCGAGCGAAAAAACGAGAGGCTGGGCAGCGAGGTATGGCTTTCCTCGATATCGATAAACCACTTCTCCCACTCAGCCCACTGCACGTCGTCGTTCTGCACCGAGCCGTCGTGGTTGAGCCAGCCCAGCAGCGCCGCTGGCGTGGGTGGCGTGCCGGCCCGCAGCTCCAGCAGCGCCACCGTGGCCTCGCGCCGTGCAAACGCCTGGTAGATGGTGGGCAGGTACGAGAGCAGCAGCGTGAGCAGCAGCAGCCCCAGCGCCGCTTCCGAATACGTGAGTACGTCGCCGATTAGGCTGAAATTGTCGATGGTGCCCAGCGTGAGCAACGAGCTGCCACTCAGCTGGTAGCAATGCAGCAGGCTGCCTTCGCCCACCGCCCAGTACAGGCCGGTGTAGCCCAGGCTCACCAGCGCCTCCCACACCACGGGCAGCGCCACCAGCGCCACCGGCGCATAGTGCGCCATAATGCGGTCGCGCTGCTCATAAGAATTCGCCAGCCGGGCGGCCGCATCAAAAATGGTGCGGATGCCCATGAATACCCACACATTCAGGCGCACCACCTCGTTGCGGGGCAGCACAAACGAGCGAATAGCCGCCGACAACGTGGTGATGACCAACATTACGCCGCCTAGGCCGGCCACCACGCGCAAGGCAAACAACAGATAAGGATGCATACCGGCCTCAAACGCAGAAAGTAGCGGCAACGACTAAACGGCCCCCGCCCGCGAGTAGCGCAGGCGCTGGCGGCGGCCGGCCAGGGTATCGGCGTAGCGGGCGCGCAGCTCGGGCGGGCGGAAGCATTCTTCCAGCAGGGCCTGGGTGGCGGCTTCGTGGCCCACGATGTCGGCCAGCAGGCGGCGCACGCGGCTGAGCGGCAGTCCGATGCGAATGCCCAGCTCCAGAAAATCATCGAACGCTAGAAAGCCGTTGGCCACGAAGCTGGGCGTTTCGTAATCGTCGGCAAAAAGGTCCAGGGCTAGGCCGTTGCCGTCCTGCACGTGCAGGCTGGTGTTCAGCAGGTCGTAGGCGGGCGTGAGGTGGTACTCGCCGGTCTCGGAGCGGCGGTGTAGCGAGTAGTTTTTGAGGTGAGCATCGCCATTGCCGACGAGGTAGTTGAACAGGGTGAGGCGGAAGAATTCATCCACGTCGGGCTGGGCTGCCGGCACAAAATGCCTAATCAGCCGGGCAATGCTTTCGTGGCTAAACTCGTACTTAAAATTTTCGCCGTGGGTGGCTCGGCTGCGTTCGGCCAGCTGCGCAAAATCCTCCTGCAACAGGTGTTCGCCGGTGGATAATACATCGAACCGACGGGTGAGGTAGGCGGCGGGCTGGCCATCGCTAAATTGTAGCAGCCCGCAAGCCGCCACCCGCAGCCCAAATACCTGCCGGGCCAGTTGCATCGTGAAATGTTCATTGGCTGGCACGGCATCCTCGTGCAACACGTCGAGGCAGCGGGGTGGGGGCTTCAGCAGCTACTCATGGCTGCCACGTTCAGCGCTCAACGCCATCGTGGTCATTTCAAGCCGCATCGAAACTTTGTATTGCACGCCGGATATAGAAATGCGCCGAATGGTGCGAATCAAGTCTTCACGCAAAGCATTGGGCGAGTCAGTCGCCGCAAACGGCAGGATTGGACTTACCGTTTTCCCATCGAACAACAGGTTGGCGCAAGCCGGACAGAACCGAGTTTTGACGCCTCGTAAGGCACGGTAACAGCCTGGGCAGCTCATCGTAGCGCGCGAACGGTAACCGCCCCACTTGTTTGGTGCGCGGCAGTGGCCAGTAGCAAGCCAAAGTCATCACGCTCATCAAGTTGCAGGCTACGGGTTTGCAGCGAGCGGTTGGTGCCCTCGGCCAATAGCCCGGCAAAAAAAGGAAATAGGGTGGGGGCGATGTGCACCTGCGGTTGCCGCGGCCCGCTTCCCATTCCAGCAGTTGCCGGCTCGATATGCCCGCTAATTCGGCAACGTAGCTCCGCACCAGCCCCGACTGTTTGCGGCGAGCGAGCAACAGTTTCCCTAATTCACCAATAGTCATTATCCGGCTGGTTGCAAATTGCACCTAAATACAGGAAATATAATGCGCATTATATTCGATAAATAGTAAACTGACTTCGTTTAGGTCAATTTTTGCGTTCAAATGCGCACTTTATCTCACTTGGTTCGCGCCTGCCACAGCTCCCGAAACGACGGCCCGCCGATGTGCAGGCTCGCACGGCGCTTGCTCCAGCCCACCTGGCCCAGCAGGCGGCCCAGGCTCCAGTCTTTTACCTTGGTGGGCAGCAAATCGAGCGCCCAGCGGTGTTGCATGCTCCATTTCCACAGGCCGATGGCCAGCTTTTCCTCGGTGGGCGCGTGGCCTTCTTCTACGGTCTGCTTGCGGTTGAGCAAGAGCAAGTTGTGTAGCGGAATGCGCACCGGGCACACTGTGGTGCAGGCCCCGCACAGGCTGCTGGCGTAGCTTAGGTGTTGGTGCTCGGGCAGGCCCGACAGGTGCGGGCTGATAACCGAGCCGATGGGGCCGGAATACGTCGTTTCATACGTATGCCCGCCAATGTTCTTGTACACCGGGCACACGTTCAGGCAGGCCCCGCAGCGGATGCAGCGCAGGGCGGCGCGCTTGTCGGGTTGGGCTAGCAGGTTGGTGCGGCCATTGTCGAGCAGAATCACCACCATTTCCTCCGGTCCGTCCACCTCATCGGGCTGGCGCGGGCCGAAGTACACGGTGTTGTACACCGTCACCTGCTGCCCGGTGCCGCTGGTGCTGAGCAGGGGCCAGAACAAATCCAAATCGGTGAGCTGCGGAATAACTTTCTCGATGCCCACGATGGCAATGTGCAGCTTCGGAAAAGTGGCCGAGAGGCGGGCGTTGCCCTCGTTCTCGGTCACGGCCACGCCGCCTTCTTTGGCAATGAGGAAGTTACCGCCCGTCACGCCCACTTCGGCGGCGGTGTACTTGCCGCGCAGCAGGTGGCGGGCCGTGAGCACGAGCTCCTGGGCATCGTCGGTCGATTTCGTGCCCAGGTGCTTCACGAAAATAGCGTTGATGTCGGCCTTGCTCAGGTGCATGGCGGGCGTCACAATGTGGTAGGGCCGCTCCCCGTTCAGCTGCACGATGTACTCGCCCAGGTCCGTTTCCACCGACTCGATGCCCTGCGTGGCGAGGTACTGGTTGAGGTGGATTTCCTCGGTGGTCATGCTCTTGGCCTTCACCACGGTTTTGGTGTGGCGGGCCTTGGTCAGCTTCCCGATTTCGGCCAGGGCCTCGGCCGCGTCGCGCGCCCAAATCACGCGCCCGCCCCGCGCCGTGAAGGCCGCCTCGAACTGTAGTAGGTACTCATCCAGCTTTTCCAGCACGGTGGCTTTGAGGTAGGCGCCGCGGTCGCGGGCCAGCTCGTGGTCGTCGTAGAGCTTGAGGCCGGTGCTCACGGCCGCGTCGTACTTGCCGATGTTGAAGCGGATTTTGCGGCGGTGCTCGCGGTCGAAGGCTTTGGCTTCGCTGTCTAGCTGAAATTGACTCTGTTTCGTAAGCATTGACATCTGTATTTTCTGCTTTCCAAGTACCTTATGGTCGCCCCCTTCATTCCAAATCCCTTGCCGCCCAATGGCTTATCAATGGATGTCAACGATATTCACGCCAGCTTTACCTTGTTCGGCTTTCTGCCGTTTGGCAATTAGCACAACTCGTTCAGCCCCCGGCTCGTGCTCCACAACACCACGTTGGAAGTCAAGGTTATCCGAACCGATTTCTACGAATATAAAACCATTAGCAAAGCCGATTACTTACCCGCCCGGTTTTTTGCGAGTGCCCGGGTGCTGCTGGAATTGCCCACGCATAATATTTCCTTTCTCCTGTACCTGCCCGCCGCCGCTGCCGAAAAAGCGCTGCTGCGGTTTCTGCAAACCCAGGGAACTACCCTGACCGCCGCCGCCGCCCAACACGCCGCCGCCAGCTAAAGCTAAGCAAAATCAGGGCTTATTCGAGTCCACCACAATGCGCTGCTCGCGGTTCGCCAGCGCCCAGGCGGTATGAAACACCAGCTGCGCCCGCTCGGCCAGCCTGTCGAACTCAATTTTCTCCACATCGTCCGTCGCCCGGTGGTAGTCCGCGTGCTCGCCGGTGGTGTAAAAAATGACCGGAATTTTGCGCCGCGCAAAGTTGTAGTGGTCCGAGCGGTAATAGATGTGCTCGGGCTCGCCCGGCACGTTGTAGCGGTAGTCCAGCTCCAGGTGGGTGTAGTCGCGGTTGGCCGCCTCACTAATGGCGTGCAGCTCCGACGACAGCTTATCCAAGCCCACGAGGCACACGAAATGCCGCTTGGCGCTGTGCTTGCGGTCGGTGCGGCCCACCATGTCGATGTTCAGGTCGGCAATGGTATTGGCCAGTGGGAAAACGGGGTGCGCCGTGTAATATTCCGAGCCGAACAGCCCTTCCTCCTCACCCGTCATCAGCACAAACAGGATGCTGCGGCGCGGCCCGTGCCCGTCCTTTTTGGCTTGCGCAAACGCTTTGGCCAGCGCCAGCACGCCCACCGTGCCCGAGCCATCATCGTCGGCCCCATTGTATATCGTGTCGTGCTTCACGCCCAGGTGGTCGTAGTGGGCCGATACCACCAGCACCTCGTCTTTTTTATCGCTCCCTTCCAGGAAGCCCAGCACGTTTTCCGTCGTGAGCGGCTGCGAGCTCTGCGGCAGATAAATACTCGCCGTGGGGGCCTGAAAACCCGCTGGCACTGGCCGCCCGGCCCGGCCCAGCGCCCGCACGTAGTCCACCAGTCCGTTTAGGGTGGTGCCGGCCAGGGCCAGGCCCAAATCCTGCGAGGTGAAGTACACGCCAATGCCCGGCGGAATGTTCTCGGCCACCGTGTCGATGATTTCCGGGCCGGGGTCGGGCAGCGAAAAGGCCGGCTCGCGCAACGACTCGCCCAACTCGGCCGTCTGCTTCCGGAAAGCGTCGGCCGGGGCAAACGTCATCAGGAAAATGCTGCGCGCGCCGTGGGCCTTGGCCAGCGTTGCCTTGCGCAGGCCCGAGTCCCAGTAATCGGCCTTGCGGCCCAGCGGCTTCAGCAGCCGGCGGCCCCGCTCGTCCTGCGGCTCGCCCATCATCACCACCACGTCGCGGCCCCGCACATCGAGCCCCGCGTAGTCCGAATACGCGCCCTGCTCCACCCCAAACCCCGCAAAAACCGGCCGCGAAATCGTTTCGGTGGGGAAAGGCGACGGCATGGGCCCGTAGCTGAACCAGTCCTGCAAATACGCGTGCCGCTGCCCGTTCACCTGCAAGTAGCCGCCCGGCGCGTAGGTGTTGCGCGCCAGCGCGAAATGCTGCAAATACGGGCTGTCGCCCCCCGTCACGGGGCCTTGCAGTCCAATGTCGGCAAATTGCTTCACCAGGTAGGTGGCCGCCAGCTTCTGGCCCGGCTGGCCCGTTTCGCGCCCCAGCATCGCATCCGAAGCCACTATCGTGAGGTGTGCCCGCAGGCCGGCCGGTTCGATGAGGGCGGCGTAGGTTTGCGACAGGTCGGGCGCGGCAGCCGGAGCGGCCGCAACCGTGGTTTTGACTCTGGTTTTGGTGGGCGCGTTCTGGGCGGCGGCGGGCAGGGCACCGGCTAGCAGCAGGGTCGCCAGCACGAGAGGTTTCAGCATGGAAGCAGGAGGAGCGGGTCGGGAAGTGAGGGAGAATGACTAAAAAAGAACGCCATGCGGAGCGCAGCCGAAGCATCTTCACTGCGCGAGTAAATGGATTACTGCTGCACGCGAGATGCCTCGGCTACGCTCGGCATGACGTTCTCCGGCATGCGCGCAGCCCAGGCGCTACGGCTTATTCGAATCCACCACAACGCGGCCGTCGCGGTTGGCCAGCGCCCAGGCGGTGTGGAACACCAGCCGCGCCCGCTTCTCCATCTTCGGAAACTCGATTTTCTCGATTTCGTCGCTCTGCTGGTGATAGTCGGCGTGCACGCCGTTGAAGAAAAACGCCACCGGCACCTTGTTCACCGCGAAGTTGTAGTGGTCGGAGCGGTAGTAGAAGCGGTTCGGGTCGGCGGGGTCGTCGAAGCGGTAGTCCATGTCAATCGGTCCGTACTGCTTGTTCGCGGCCTCCAGCACCACGCGCAGTTCCGAAGAGAGCTTGTCCGAACCGATGACGTACACGTAGTCGGGCTTGCCCTCGTGTTCCACGTCGGTGCGGCCAATCATGTCCACGTTCAGGTCGGCCTCGGTGCTGGCCAGCGGGAAAATGGGGTGCTTCGAGTAGTACTCCGAGCCAAACAAGCCCTTTTCCTCGCCCGTCACGCTCAAGAACAGCAGGCTGCGGCGGGGGCCGTGGCCGTCCTTCTTGGCCTTGGCAAACGCCTCGGCCATCGTGATAATGGCCGACGTGCCCGAGCCGTCGTCATCGGCCCCGTTGAACACCTGCCCTTCGTGCTTGCCGAGGTGGTCGTGGTGCGCCGAAATCACCAGCACATCCGCCTTCAAATCCGTGCCCTCAATGAAGCCCAGCACGTTTTGCGTGTCCAGCTTTTCGCGCTTGCGCTCGGCCTTAATCTGCATCGGCACCACGTTGAAAGTGGCGGCTACCGGCTGCTTGGCCGCGTTAATTTTGCCCAGGTAGGCCTGCATGGCCGCATCGGTGGTGCCCAGCACGGCCAGGCCCACGGCCGGCGACACGAAAAACGCCGGCACGCGGCCCGGCTTGTCGTTGCCCGCAATCACCATCGAGGGCCGCGCAATGTACGGGGCCAGCCGCGCCGACTGCTTCCCAAAGTTACTGGTCGGGTTGAAGCTCACGTAGAACACCGAGCGCGCCCCTTTTTGGCCGGCCAGCTGGCCTTTGGCGCCCCGGCCGGCGTCGGTGCCCCACTTGGTGGGTGCGCCGTCGGTGCTGAGCAGGGCCTTGCCGCCGTCGCCGGTGGGCTCGCCCAGCAGCATGAGCACGTCCTTGCCTTTCACGTCCACGTTGGCGTAGTCGGAGTAGCCGTCCTGCTCGATGCCGTAACCCACAAAAACCGGCTTCACGCTGGTTTCCTGGCCAAACGGCGAGTCGCCGGTGCCGTAAAAATCCGTCAGCCAGGCGTAGTCCGTGCCGCCCACTTTTAGGGTGTTGCCCTCGGCCCAGGTCACCTGCTCCACGTCGAAGTGCTGCTGGTAGGGGTCGGTGCCGGTCGTTACCGGGCCGGTCAGGCCGGCGGTTTTGAACTGCTTGGCCACGTAGTCGGCGGCCATGTGCTGGCCCTTCTGGCCGGTTTCGCGGCCCTCGTACTCATCCGACGCCAGCACCGCCAAATGGGCGCGCAGGCGCTCGGCCGTCACCAGGTCGGCGTATTTCACGCTCCAGTCCTTGCCGTCGGCCTTGCCGGTGGTGGTTTTGCCTGTAGTGGTTTTGCCGGTGGTGGAGGTTTTGATTTTGGTTGCTGCCGCGCCGGTGGCGGGCTTGGTTTTAACTTTAACCTTGCCTTGGGCGTGGGCCGGGGCGGCGCTGGCCAGCGCCAGAAAAGCCAGCAGGAGAGGGGTTTGCTTCATTGTAATAGGTTGGTGGGAATGAATATTATTAACTGTTGCGCGGCTGGCGCACGTCTGCGACACGTGCCAGCCTGTTGTGGTTGGCGGACGAGCAGTTACGCCTTCACAATCAGCACGCTGGCGTAGGCGGCCACGCCCTCGCCGGTGCCCACAAAACCCAGCTTTTCGGTGGTGGTTGCTTTGATGGAAATGTCTTCCTCGGCAATGCCCATCACGGCGGCCAGCACGCGCTGCATTTCCGGAATGTGGGGGTTGATTTTGGGGCGTTCCAGGCAAATGGTCGAGTCGATGTTGCCCACTTCGTAGCCTTTTTCGCGCAGCAGCCGCATTACGCCGGAGAGCAGCTTTTTCGAGTCGATGCCTTTGTATTGCGGGTCGGTGTCGGGGAAGTGGAAGCCGATATCGCGCAGGTTGGCCGCGCCCAGCAGCGCGTCGCAGATAACGTGGATGAGCACGTCGGCATCGGAGTGGCCGAGCGCGCCGTGGGTGTGTGGCACCACCAGGCCGCCGAGCCAGAAGGGCAGCCCTTCCCGGAGCTGGTGAACGTCGTAGCCGAAGCCGGTGCGGATTTTCATAAGGGTCGGAATAAGCGCGGGCCAACGGGGCCGCTGCAAAAGTACCCGCCGCCGGCGCATTGCACGGACGGCGGCAATAAGCCGGTTCTTAAATTAATAACCGGTGCTACGTAGTGCGATGGCTAAAGTGCCGCCGAAGGGGTAGCGCGAACTTTGTAGTTCGCGTCTACGTGCGGTTTGGGCGGCTGCAATGGCGCAGGGACGCGAACTGCAAAGTTCGCGCTACTCAGCGCCGCGTAACAGTACTTAATAATTGGAGTGGTTAATATTAACCAACTAAAATTATTAGCTTTGTATTGCTACCTTAATTAGTTGGTCATGCAGGCCGAACCGCACTTTTTTTTGGGAAAGGGTAAAGCATCCCGGGCCGGTGCGCGTCAGGTAGAAGCGGAAAGTGCCCCGGCAGGCTGGGAACGCCAAAAATAAAATGGAAACTTTGAGTACAATGAAAGTTTCCGTCGTATCTTTGCGGCGTTAGTTATGGAAATTAAAGACCGAATCCTGCACCACGCCCAGCAGCTTTTCCTGCGTAACGGCATCAAAAGCGTAAGCATGGACGATATCGCCGCCGGTATGGCCATGTCGAAAAAAACCCTTTATAAATGGTTCGAGAACAAAGACCAGATTGTGCTGGCCGGCATCACCCAACACCTCACCGGGGTGCAGGGCGACTGCGCGGTGGTGGCTGGCAAAGCCGCCGATGCCGTGGAGGAAATGCTGCTGATATCGAAATGGGCCGATGAGCAGTTTGCCGACATTCATCCCAGCATCTTCAACGACCTGAAGAAGTACCACCCGACCGCCTGGGAGCTGTTTCGGGCGCACAAAAACACCTTTATTCTGGCCCAGATAACCCGGAATCTGCGCCGGGGCATGGCCGAGGGCCTCTTCCGGCCCGACCTCGACGTGGAGGTGCTGGCCCGCCTCAACCTGGCCCAGATTGAGCTGGCCTTCGACTCCGAGCTGTACCCCGCCGCGCAGTTCAGCCCGGTGCGCGTAAACCGGGTGTTCGACGAGCATTTTTTGTTGGGCGTGGCCACCCTCAAAGGCCACAAGCTCATCAACCAGTACCGGCACATCACCGAAGCCGAATAACCCGCTTTTCCCCGCTTACCCGTTTCTATTTTGCTGTTTATGAACACGCTGTTTCGAACCAGATTCCTGTTGGTGGCCGCCCTGAGCGCGGCCATTCCGCAGGCGCTGCTTGCCCAAAGCCCGCCGGCCGCCCTGCCCCAGGCCCCGCCCACCACGGGCACCATGCCCCTGAGCCTGCAACAGGCCATTGCCTACGCCGTGCAAAACAAGTCGAGCCTGCTGGCCACCCGGCTGGGCGAAGCCACGGCGGCCGCCAAAGTAGGCGAAATCCGGAGCGCCGGCCTGCCGCAGGTGAATGTGGCCAGCACGGTTTCCGATAACTTTAAGCTGCAGAAGAGCCTGGTGAGCTTCCCGCTCTCGCAAACCGTGCTCACGCCGGGCGACCTGGCGGCGGCCCAGGGCGGCACGCAGCAGGTGCTGGGCACGCAGCAGCTGGCGCTGCCGCCGCAGCCGTTCGCGTTTGGCCTGCAGTACGCTGGCAATGCCAGCGCCTCGGTGTCGCAGCTGTTGTTCGATGGCGCGTATCTGATTGGTTTGAAGGCGGCTAAGGTGTACACCGAGCTGGCCAAGAAGCAGACCCAGCAGGCCGAAATCGACGTGGTGGAGCAGGTGAGCAAGGCGTATTACAGCACGCTGGTGGCTCGCTCGCGCCTCAGCCTGCTGGCCCGCAACGTGCAGCGCCTCGACACGGTGCTGTACCAGACTCAGAAGATTTTCAAGGCCGGTTTCGCCGAGAAGCTCGACGTGGACCGCCTGCGCGTGCAGCGCAACAACTTGGTGGTGGAGCAGCAGAAAGCCCAGCGCCTCACCGAGTTGAGCGTGGGCCTGCTCAAGTTTCAGATGGGCCTGCCGCAGCAACAAAACGTGCAGCTGACCGACTCGCTAAGCGCGGCCGTGGTTGATGCCGGTGCGTTGCGCCAGCGCCTGGGCGCGGCCAGCATGGCCAACGGCGGCGGCGTCGATGGCCTCGCGGCGGTACCTACCGCCCCCACCGCGCCCGGCACCGACAACACTGCCGCCCAGAACCGCCTCGACCAGCAAAATGCCCTCTCCGGTGGCCAGCCCATCGCGGCCCGGGGGGCGCTCAACTACAACAACCGCATCGAGTTCAGCACCCTCGAAACCCAGCAGGCCCTGGCTGGCCTCGACCTGCGCAACCGCCAGGCCGGGGCGTACCCGCGCCTCGTGCTCACGGGGGCTTACGGCTTCACGGGCTCGGCCAAAACGGCGAGCGAGCTGTTTGCTTTCCGGGGGCCAACTTCGCGCAACTCGGCGGGCTTTGCCAACCAGAACTGGTTCGGCTTCGGCAACGTGGGCCTGAGCCTGCAGGTGCCGGTGTTCGATGGCTTCCGCCGCAAATACCTGGTGCAGCAGGGCCGCTTGCAGCAGCAAACCATTGAGAAGGGTTTCGAAACGCTGAAGCAAAGCATTGACTTGCAGGACGCCCAGAGCCGCACCACGTTGGTAAACGCCCTGGACGTGCTCGACAATCAGAAGGCCAACCTCGACCTGGCCACCGATGTGGCCCGCGTCACGCGCATCAAGTTCAACGCTGGGGTGGGCTCCAACCTGGAGGTGATTACGGCCGAAACCGACCTGCGCTCGGCCCAGACCAATTACTACGGGGCCATTTACGACGTGCTGGTGGCCAAGGTAGACCGCGACAAAGCGACTGGCGAGCTGTTTAACCAGGTCAATAAATAACGTTTGGGGGTAGCGCGAACTTTGTAGTTCGCGTCCCCGAGCGACTTCCCTCAACGATTATAGACGGTGTGGGGACGCGAGCTACAAAGTTCGCGCTACTGTCCCCGGCACCTTTCGACATGCTAAAAACACCCCGCTTACCCATGCGTTTCATCTCAACCCAACCCGCCGCCCTGTTTCTCGCCGGCACCCTGCTGCTCGCTTCCTGCGGCGGCTCGTCCACCAAAGACCCCAAGGCCGAACTGGCCAAGCTGAAAGGCGAGCAGGCCGCCACGCAGGCCAAAATCACGGAGCTGGAAGCCAAAACCGGCGGCCCGGCCACTGCGGCCGCCACCCCGGTTTCGGTGATGAACGCCAAGCCCGAGAGCTTCAAGAGCTACCTCGAAGTGCAGGGCCGCGTCGATTTCGACCAGAATGCCACCGTGGGCAGCCGCGCCGCCGGCTCGCTCACCAGCATCCGCGTGCAGCGCGGCGACCGCGTGAGCAAAGGCCAGGTGCTGGCCACCGTCGATGCCAGCATTCTCGATGCCAGCATGGCCGAGCTGCGCACCCGCATGGACCTCGCCCGCATCGTGTACCAGAAGCAGAAGGGCCTCTGGGACCAGCAGATTGGCA
>JALYUH010000190.1 GCA_030853985.1 Bacteroidota bacterium
CGGTAGAGATGCTTCGGCTGCGCTCAGCATGACGGCCTTTTTCGTTGTTAACTAACCCCTCCTCCCGGCCGGAGCTTGGCGATTTCGCTGGGCCGCACCAGGCCCGTGCCCAGCACAATCAGCCCAAACGCCACGGCCATCAGGCCCGCTTCGAGCCACCAGCTTAGGTGCAGGCCGACTTGCAGGCCAAACCACGCGCCGCACAGCAGCCCGAAGGCCAGCAGCAGCCGCGCCAGCAGGCGGCCGGGCACCCCCACGCCAGTACGCCGCGCCACCAGCACAAGGTAGCCCACCGACACCGCGCCCGCGCACACCAGCGTATCGACCGAGGCGGCCACGGCCCCGAAGCGGGGAACAAAAATCAGGTTGAGCCCAATGTTGAGGACGATGCTGAGCGCCACCAGCCAGCTCACGGCGCGCTCGTGGGTGGTGCTCGTGAGCAGCGTGCTGTAGATGGCGAAAAAGGCGTGCACCAGCACGTTGACGAACAGGATTTTCAGGCAGAAGGTCATGCGGGCCACTTCGGCCGCGCTGCTGTGGGTGAACTGCCAGAACACGACTTCGCCCCGAAACAGCATGAAGGCCACCACGAACAGCAGCGGCAGCGTGATGATGCGCTGCCCGAACCGCAGTAGCTCGCGCTGGGCCCCGGCATCGCCGGGCACGCTGGCAAACTTGGCAAAAAATAGCGGCAGCACCGTCCAGGCGTACATCATCACGGCATCGACCCAGCGGTAGGCCCCGGCGTAGTAGCCGGCCTCGGTGGGCGAGGCCAGGCGTTCAAGCATCACCATATCGATGCGCTCGTTCACGCCGTAGAGCAGCGTCATCAGGGCAAAGGGCAGGCTGGCGCGCAGGGCGGTGCGGGCCACCGGGCCCTGCCAGCGGTAGCGAATGCGGCCAAAAAACCGCGTCATCAGCCCGTAGGTAACTACGGTGGTGAAGGCCGCCGCCCCCAGCCGCGCGCCCACGTAGCGCGGCAGCGTGAGGCCCAGCGGCAGCAGCACCAGCACGGCCCCGAGCAGCACAAACTTCTCGACCACCGAGAGCACGGCGTCGGTGTTAAATTTCTGGTGGGCCTGCAGGGTGCCGCGCAGAAACTGCCCGTACTGGGCCAGCAGCAGGGCCGCCCCCACCGCCCCGAGCAGCAGCAGCTCGGGGCCCCGGTAGCCCAGCCCCCACCCGAGCAGCAGCATGGCGGCCAGGGCCACGAAGTTGAGGGCCCCGCGCAGGGGCAGCAGCGTGGGGAATGTTTCGGCCAGGAACCGGGGCTCGGCGGCCACGCGCTGCACGGCGTAGGGCGTGAGGCCGAGGTCGGAAAGGGCGGCCACCACCAACGTGAGGGCCGACAGGGCCGTGACCAGCCCGAAGGTGGCGTGCCCGAGCCGGTCCTGCACCAGGTTTTCGACCACCACCCAGCCGGGTTTCACCAGCAGGTTGAGCAGGACGACGAAGCTGATATTGCCGAAAAAGCGTTTGATGCGAGCGGGAAAGCTAAATCTGAACGGAAAGGCCCGGTGCCAGGGGCGGCCGCAAAGCTACGCACCGGACCGAAGCGGCCACGCAGCGCGGCGCAACGGCCGGTTTGGCTCCTATCTTTGCTTGCCGCTGCCCTGTGCCGGGCCCACCCCATTTGGGCCGGCGGGGCGGCGGCCTCCTTCGTCAATATGTCTGCACCTTCTTTCTCGCTGGTGGGCCTGGGGCCCATTATCAACCGCTGGAAATACTTCGTGGCCGGGGCCGTTGCCCTGGCGGCCATTGTGAGCATCGTAGTCTCGCTGCTAATGCCCAATGTGTACCGTTCCACGGCCATTTTCATCCCGACCAACCCGCAAACGGCCGACCCCGACCGCCTGCTCGACGAGAACGTGCAGCTGCGCGGGCAGCTGGAGCTCAGCAGCCGGGCCGAAGACCTGGACCGGGCCATCACCATCGGCGAGTCGCTGCCGGTGGCCGAGCTTATCATTCAGAAATTTAAGCTCTACCAGCACTACAAAGCGGGCCCGGCCGGCAACGACAACGCCGATAACGCCGTGCTGAGCGAGTTTAGCAGCAACCTGAGTCTGGTGCACAACGAGCACGATGCCATCGAGCTCAGCTTTGCTGACCACGACAAGCACTTGGCCGCTGCCGTGGCCAATTCCCTGGTGCACGTCATCGATTCGGTGAACCAGCAGCTCACGTTTGAGAACCGCCGCACCGTGCT
>JALYUH010000200.1 GCA_030853985.1 Bacteroidota bacterium
CCTTGGCCGTGAGCTCGGGCTGGTTGTAGTAGCCTTTCATCACGGAGGCCGACTTAGTGAGAATTTCGCCGTCCTCGGCAATTTTCACCTGCATGTTGTCGATGAGCGGGCCGACGGTGCCAATCATGTTATTCTCGGCCTCGTAGCCACCCACGGCAATCACGGGCGAGGTTTCCGTGAGGCCGTAGCCTTCCATCACCGGGATGCCGGCCGACCAGAACACGCGGGCCAGGCGCGGCTGCAAAGCGCCGCCGCCGCTCACGATGCAGCGCAGGTTACCGCCCAGCGCCTCGCGCCACTTATTGAAGATGAGCTTATTGGCCAGTGCCAACTGCGTGTTATAAAAGAAGCCCTGGTCTTTCTGGGTGTCGTATTTCAGGCCCAAATCGAGGGCCCAGAAAAACAGGTTTTTTTTGACGCCCTCCAAGTCGTGGCCTTTGGCGACGATTTTATCATACACTTTCTCCAGCAGGCGCGGCACGGTGGTGAAAATGTCGGGTTTCACCTCGCGCAGGTTGTCGGCGATAACGTCCATGTTTTCGGCGTAATAGATGCTCACGCCGTTTATCATGTATAGATAAGTCACCATGCGCTCGAAAATGTGGCAGAGCGGCAGGAAACTTAGGGCTTTGTCGTTCTGCGTGACGGGCACGAAGCGCTGCGAGTTGCGGCAGTTGCTTAGGATGTTATCGTGCGTGAGCATCACGCCCTTGGGCTGGCCGGTGGTGCCGCTGGTATAAATGAGCGTAAGCAAATCGTCGGGTTCAACGGCAGCTTTCAGTGGCTCCAGGTCGGCGGTTTTGCCCTTTTTGCCCAGCTCCAGCAGCTCGCTGAAGTGGCGGGCACCCTCGATTTTGTCGAAGGTGAAGATGTTTTCAACCGGAATATCGAGGCCTGCGATGGCTTCGTGCACCTTGTCGAACAGCTTCTTATCGGACACAAACACGGCGCGCACGCCAGCATCGGTGAAGATATACTTGTAGTCTTCAACGGTGATGCTGGGGTACATCGGCACGCTGGTGGCTCCGATTTGGGAGATGCCGAAGTCGGCCAGCATCCACTCGGGGCGGTTCATGCTGATGATGGCGACTTTATCGCCGTGCTTGAGGCCGAGCGACACGAGGCCGAGCGACACGAGGTTGGCCTGGTCCTGAATTTGCTGGCTGCTGACGGGCACCCATTTACCGTCGATTTTGGAAGCCAGCGCGTCGGATTTTGGCGACTCGGCAATTTGGTGGGCGAGGATATCAAAGGCGCGACGAACGTCCATGGGTGGGGGCGGCTAAGGCGGATGGCGTGAAATTCAGCTTAAATAAAGCGCTTTTTTTGAGTCTGCGCGGCCCCGAGGTAAACCCGTCCGTGGCGCTGCTAGTACGGCTAAAAACCAAATCAGTCGTTGAAACACTCAAAAAGCCCCAAAACCCGGCTTTTTTGGGTGTAATTTTGGGCTCTAGCATTCCCGCTCCCAATGAATCTGGCCCTGTTTTTTGACCCGTTGCCGGAAACGCTGACCGACGCCTCGCCCGCGCCTACCACGCTGGCCGCCTACGCCACCCGCTTCACCGAAACCTTCCCCGACTGGCGCACCGCCGACCTGGCCCTCATTGGCCTGGATGAGTGGCGCGGCAGCGCGGCCGGCCCGCCCCACGCCCGCCGCCACGGCCCCAACGAAGTGCGCCAGCGCTTCTATCAGCTGCAAAAAGGCAGCGGTATGTTGCGCTTGGTCGACCTCGGCAACCTGCGCCCCGGCCTCACGCTGGAAGACACCTACCAGCGCCTGCGCGAAATCATTGGCGCACTGCTAGAGGAAAACACGGTGCCCATTCTGCTCGGCGGCAGCCACGATTTGGACTACGGCCAGTTTCTGGCCTACGAGGTGCAGAACCGCACTATTAACGTAACTGTGGTGGACTCGCGGCCCGACATGGCCGAACCCGGCCCCAGCACGCCGCCCGAAGAAAGCCACCTGCGCCGCCTGCTGGTGCACGAGCCCAACATTGTGTTCAGCCTGGCCCACCTCGGCCACCAGCAGTACCTCACCCCGCCCGAGGTAATGGTGGCCCTCGAAAAGCTGCATTTCGACACGATGAGCGTGGGCGAGGTGCGCGCCGACCGCCGCCTGGCCGAGCCGCTGGTGCGCCAGGCCGATTTTATGAGCGTGGACATTGCCGCCATTCGCTGGCAGGATTCGCCGGGCTACTACCCGGCCAACCCGTTTGGCCTGGGCAACGAAGAAGCCACGCAGCTGTGCTGGTACGCCGGCCATAATGAGCAGCTTAGCTCCTTCGGCCTCTACGGCTACCGCGCCGATGTGGACCCCAACGGGCTGGCGGCGGCCACCATCGCCACCATGCTCTGGTATTTTGTGGAAGGATTTTACCACCGCAAACCCGAAATTGGCTTCGGTACCTTCCGCTTTCTCACGTACACGGTGGTGCTGCCCGGCAACCCCGATAAGCTGGTGTTCTACAAGTCGCGCCGCGCCGAAAAGTGGTGGATGGAAGTGGAGCGCCTCGGCGACAACGCCACCAAGCGCGTGGTGCCTTGCACGTACGAGGACTACCTGAACGCCTCGCAGGGCGATTTGCCGCAGCGTTGGATTCGGCTGCAGGCGTTGCTGAGCTAGGTTTTGAGTTGTCGGTTGTTCGTCGTCAGTTATTAGCTTTCGTGTTTGAAAAATTGCAGAACCCGCATGAACCCAACAACTGACAGCGAACAAGCAGCAACTAAAGCCTACACCAAAAACCAGCTGGCCCTGCGCAATGGCCAGGACCGCGACGAAATCTGGGTGGCGTACCACGGGCAGATTTACGACGTAAGCCGCTCGCGGCTCTGGCGGCGCGGCAACCACTACGAGCACTGGGCCGGCCAGGACCTCACCGCCGAGCTGGATAAGGACGCCCCGCATACGGCCAACGTATTCGACAATTTTCCCGTTGTGGGGCAACTTGTGCGGTAAGCTTTCGCTTGCCGTTGACTGCTCCGCGAGGTTTTGCCGCTCTTCGGCCCTGCGGTGCCAGCTAAAGCTTATATCCCATGATGACTACCGAAGCACCCTCCGAATTCAACCACCTCGAAACCCTTTCGACCGCCGAGCTGCTGGCCGGCCTCAACCGCCTCGACCATACCGTGCCCGAAACGGTAGCTAAATCTCTCCCCCAAATTGAGGCGCTCGTGGAGGCCACGGTGGCCCGGCTGCGCGCCGGTGGGCGCTTGTTCTACATCGGGGCGGGCACCAGTGGGCGGCTGGGCGTGGTCGATGCCTCGGAATGTCCGCCCACGTTTGGCGTGCCGGCCGAAATGGTCGTGGGTATTATGGCCGGCGGCGACGGGGCCATTCGCGTAGCGGTTGAAGGCGCCGAGGACGATGCTGAACAGGCCTGGCAGGACCTGCAAACGCACGGCATCAACGCCAGAGATGTGCTGGTGGGCATTGCCGCCTCGGGCCGCACGCCCTACGTGATTGGGGGTTTGGAACGGGCGCGGGCGGCGGGCCTAGCCACCGGCTGCGTGGTGTGCAACGCGGGCTCGGCGGTGGCGGCGGCGGCCGAGTTTCCGGTCGAAGTGGTAACGGGGCCGGAGTTTATCACGGGCAGCACGCGCCTCAAGGCGGGCTCGGCCCAGAAAATGGTGCTCAACATGCTCACCACGGCCACTTTTATCCGGCTGGGCTACGTGCGCGGCAATAAGATGGTCGATATGAAGCTCTCCAACGTGAAGCTGGTGGACCGCGGCGAACGTATGCTGATGGACGAACTGGGCATTGCCCAAGCCGAAGCGGCCGTGTTGCTCAAGCAGCACGGCAGCGTGCGCGCGGCGCTGGAGGCCCGCGCGTAGCAAACGCTTCGGCTTGTGGCTCACGAGCTTATTTTTTGGGGCGAACGATTCGAGCTTTTCGGCGTTTCTAGGGAGGCACCAGCTAAAGCTTGCGCCCCCACTGCCCCATGCACACCATTGAGCCGCACTACAACTGGATTGAGCAATACTCGGCCGCCGAAGACCCGCGCTCGCCGCTCTTCGAAGCCGAAAACAGCCTCGAATCCTTCACCAATACCATCTACGGCTACTACATCCATCCGCAGTGGGACAGCCTGGGGTCGGACACGCTGTTCTTCAAAATCCTGTTTGTCGATTACGACGACGGCATTGCCGTGCTCGAATTCATCGGCGAATGGAACGACGCCATCGAAAACGACATCATGGAGCTTAAGCGGAATATCATCGATATTCTCACGCACGAAGGCATCCGCAAGTTCATCCTCATCGGCGAAAACGTGTTCAACTTCCACGGTTCCGACGACGACTATTACGAGGAGTGGTACGAGGACGTGGAAGACGGCTGGATTGCGGGCGTGAACTTCCAGGAGCACGTGCTGCGCGAAATGAAGCAGTACAACGTGGATAACTACCTCAACTTTGGCGGGCAGCTCGACGACCTGCCCTGGCGCACCTACGAGCCCCGCCGCCTGTTTGAAGTAGTGGATGGCCTGCTGAACCGCCGCCTGGGCTTGCCCGAAACCGAGCTGTAGCGCCGTAGCGCGGACTTTGCAGTCCGCGTTCTGGAGCGAACCGTTGAATCAGTGCGGGGACGCGGACTGCAAAGTCCGCGCTACACGCAAAAAAGCCTCTCCGTTACCGGAGAGGCTTTTTCATTAACCAAAAAGCAAGAATTACTTCTTGACCTCGGTCGTGGTAGTCGTCGTACCGGTGCCCGAAGCGTCCATTTTGTCAGCGTTGTCACCCATGGCTTCGCCTTTGGCATCAGCCGAGTCGCGCACCATGTCAGCCTTGTCTTCCATGGCATCAGCTTTGGCTTCGCCAGCGTCTTTTACATTTTCGCCAGCCTGCTCTTGCGCATCTTCTTTCTTGCTGTCGCACGAAGTGAAGGTGAACGAACCGAGGGCCAGGGCGAGGAACAATACTTTTTTCATCTTGGGGGTTGTGTTAAATGTGGTTGATTTTCAAACGACTTCTGAAGCGCTTGCCGAAGCTTAACTTCAAATTCGGGGCTTTATACCTGGGCTAAAAAAAGGTAACCCGGCCGATTCAAAAAATGATGAATTATTTATGAGCCCGGCCGGACCCTTTCCCAAGAACCTTATTTCTTGCGGAACAGGATGCCGATGGGCACGCCCGTGAAGTCGAAATGCTCGCGCATCCGGTTTTCGAGGTAGCGCACGTAGTTGGTCTGCACGTACTGCGGCAGGTTGGCGAAGAAGGCGAACACCGGGTTGTGCGTGGGCAGCTGCGTCACGTACTTGATACGAATCATCTTCCCTTTGAGCGCGGGCGGGCCGTACTTTTCAATTTCCTTCAGCATCACGTCGTTAAGCTGCGAGGTCGGGATTTTGCGGCGCTTGTTGTGGTACACTTCGATGGCCGTTTCGATGGCCTTATGCACGCGCTGCTTGTTCAGCACCGAGATAAACACCACAGGGATGTAGGCAATAGGCGCAATCTTCTCCAGGATTTTCGCCTCAAAATCCTTGGACGTGTTGGTTTCCTTGTTCTCCACGAGGTCCCATTTGTTCACCAGAATCACGATGCCCTTGCGGTTTTTGTCGGCCAGGGTGATGATGTTCACGTCCTGGGCCTCGATGCCGCGGCTGGCGTCGAGCATCACGATGCAGACGTCGCACTCTTCGAGGGCGCGCAGGCTGCGCATGTTGGCGTAGAATTCTACGTCTTCGCTCACTTTCGCTTTGCGGCGTAGGCCGGCCGTATCAACCAAGATAAACTCCTTGCCAAAAGCGTTGTAGCGCGCCGAAATCGAGTCGCGGGTGGTACCGGCGATTTCGGTTACGATGCTGCGGTCTTCACCGAGCAGCAGGTTCACGAGGCTGGATTTGCCCACGTTAGGGCGGCCCACCACGGCAATGCGCGGGATTTCCGACTCCGGCTCTTCTTCGCCGGGCTCGTCGAAGTTGGCCACCACGGCGTCCAGCAATTCGCCGGTGCCGTGGCCATTGGCGCTGCTGATGGCGTAGATTTCGCCGTCGCCTAGGCCCAGCGAGTAGAACTCGCCCACGCCGTTGGCGCGCAGGTTGGTATCGGCCTTGTTAGCCACCATGTAGATGGGCTTCTTGCTGATGTAGCGGCGCAATACGTGCGCAAACTCCTCATCGAGGCCGTGTACGCCGGCTTCGGCATCCACCATGAACAGGATGACGTCGGCCTCTTCGATGGCCAGCTTCACCTGCTTGTTGATTTCGCCCTCGAAAATATCTTCCGAATTATGCACGTAACCGCCCGTGTCAATCACGGTGAAGTTCTTGCCAATCCAGTCGCCGTAGCCGTAGTGGCGGTCGCGGGTTACGCCGCTCTCGTTGTCCATGATGGCCTTGCGCTGGCCCACGAGGCGGTTGAATAGCGTGGATTTGCCCACGTTGGGCCGCCCGACAATGGCGACCGTGTTTTGCTTTGACATGATATGTTGGCCCCAGCCGCCGACCCGACCTAGATTCGGCAGTGCCCGGGGTGTGTTAGTGTTGG
>JALYUH010000237.1 GCA_030853985.1 Bacteroidota bacterium
TTCATCAACACGCCAAATGTTAAAAATCGCATTCAGCTCGCCTATCTCTATAACCCGCCCAAAGGCGCGAAAACCCTGACCCTGCTGCCTACCACCGAACGGCTCGATGACTACCTGAAAGCCGATAAATACGAGCTGACGGTGTACAGCCGCCAGCGGCCGAACTACTTTATTCAGGACTCGCTCACCATTCGGTCCGACACGCGCTTTAAGGTAACGGCCAACTCGCTGTAGCAGCCCCCAATAAAAGCAAAAGCCCTTTCCGCGCGCGCGCGAAAAGGGCTTTTTTGTGCCTTCGAGCGGGCTATTTCACCACCGCCAGGCGGTTGAAGTAGTCCAGCATGCGGGCCACGTCGGCGGGTTTGTCGTAGGCGAGCTGCTTGGTGGTGGCGTAAGTATGCACGGCTTCGGCGCGGTTGCCGAACAGGCGCTGCACCGACGAGCGGCTCAGGTCCAGGGGGCGCAGGGGCTCGCTGGGGTCGTTGCCTGCTCCTTGCAGCAGCAGCGGAGCCATCGAGAGGCGGCCGGCCACGGCATCGGCCCCCGAGGTGTAGAGCCAGGCCAGCAGCAGCGGCCCGGCATCGACCATGGTAAGCACTTCCACGAACTCGCGGCGCTGGCCGGCACTGCCCTCCTTCACCAGGCGCGGGCGGAAGCGGCGCGGGGGCGTGGCCGCGCCGGGCTCGCCCAGGTCGAAGCCGCGCAGGCTGCCCACGGGCCAGAGGTGGGTCGAGTCGAGGTTAATCGAGTCCTGGGCTTCGAGCAGGCGCAGGCCGGCGTGGTAGCGCAGGCCAGGCACGGGCCGGTAGCGGCCGTCGAAGGTACGTAGCGCGCCCGGCTGCAGGCTGCCATCGCCGAAAAAGCCCGTGTTCTGGGTTTTCAGGCCCACGCGCAGCGTTGTTTCCTGCGGGTCGCGGTTGGCCTGGGCATAGAGCATGCGGGCTTCGGCCACGTCGTGGCTGGCCTGGGCCAACACTGGCCGGCTGCCGGCTCCCAGGCTCAGCAGAAGCAACAGAAAAGGTATTTTCACGAATAGTTCTATTGAAACGGTGATAAAGGAAAGCGAATGGCTAACAGGATTTCAAAAATACAATTAATTGAGCATTTATCGACGCTGTTGCCCGCGCTTTTCAAGCACCGTGCCATTCACGCTCCCGGCTAGCGGTTGCGGCCGTACTGCTCGTGGCTGCTCACCCAGTCCGAGCTCGAAATGGCCGCGCCCAGGCTCAGCTCGCCGGCCAGCACCACGCCGGCCACAATTTCGGCAAACTTGCGCACCGTGCCCCGGCCCACGCAGCCCAGCATGCGCAGGCATTCGTTTTGGGTGGCCAGGCCGGTGCCGCCACCGTGGGTGGCCACAATCAGGCTCGGGATGGTGATGCTGATGTAGAGGTCGCCGTCCTTGGTTACTTCCGAGTACAGAATGCCGGCCGAGGACTCGCTCACGTTGGCCACGTCCTGGCCGGTGGCGATGAACATGGCCGTGATGCCGTTGGCCGAGTGCGCGCCGTTGTTGTTGGCCCCGGATATGAACGCGCCCACGTTGCTCACCTGCCCGTGGTAGGCCAGCTGTTCGGGCGTTACGCGCATGCGCTGCATCAGCACGTCGCGCTGCACCACGGCTTCGGCCACCACGCGCTTGCCGCGGGTGCGCATCACGTTGATTTGGCTGGCTTTTTTGTCGGTCGCGAAGTTCGATTCGAGGTAGAAGTGCTCCACCTTCGGGCCTTTGTAGTTTTCCAGAATCCAGGAGCAGGCGGCGAAGGTGGCGCGGCCCACCATGTTCTGGCCGGCCGCGTCGCCGGTGCTGAAATTGAAGCGCAGGTAGGCGAATTTATTGCTCAAATACGTGTCGATGTATTGCAGCTTGGCCACGCTGGACGTGCTTTCGGCCTGCGGCCGAATCAGCCCAATGTTGTCTTCGACCCACTTGCCGAAATCGCGGGCTCCGCGCGCATCGGCAAACACGAACACCGGGGCGCGCTGCATGGCGTCGCCAATTACGGTGCACTTCACGCCGCCGCACAGGTTCAGGAGCTGAATGCCGCGGTTGTAGCTGGCCACGAGCGTGCCCTCGGTAGTCGCCATCGGAATCAGGAAATCGCCCTGGGCG
>JALYUH010000307.1 GCA_030853985.1 Bacteroidota bacterium
GCCAGCAGCCCCGTGAGGCCCACCAGCACAATCGGGTTCAGCACTGCCTCGTGCAGGCCAAACCGGTCGTGCGAGAGAATGAGCGGCAGCGAAGCCACCACCAGCGTGCAGGCCGGCGTGGGCAGGCCAATGAAGGAGGTCGTTTGCCGGGTGTCGTTGTTGAACTTGGCCAGCCGCAGCGCCGAGAAAATGGTCACCAGAAAGCCTAAGTAAGGCAGGTATTGCATCAGCGGGGCAGGAGCGGTATCGGCAGCCAGCAGCTTGAACAAAATTGCGCCCGGCACCACGCCAAACGACACCATGTCGGCCAGCGAATCCAGGTCTTTGCCAATGGCCGACGATACGCGCAGGGCGCGGGCCAGCAGGCCGTCGGCGAAGTCGGCCACAGCGGCGGCGGCCACAAACCAAGCCCCGTTTTCGAGCCGGCCGGCAAAAATCTCCGTCAGCGCCAGGCAGCCAAACAGCAGGTTGAGGCAGGTGACGGCGTTGGGCAGGTGTCTTTTCAAGGGTCAATAAGCAATTAATAATGAGCAATTAATGACAAGCAAACCAGCAGCGAACCCGAACGGCATTGTTCATTGCCCACTGCTCATTGCTCATTGCAGAAACGGGTTTTCGCGGCGCTCCTCGCCGATGGTGGTGGCGGGGCCGTGGCCGGGATACACGGTGGTATTGTCGGGCAAAGTCATTAGCTCGGTTTCGATGCTGCGGAGCAGCGTGGCGTGGTCGCCGCCGGGCAAATCGGTGCGGCCGATGCTGCGCTGAAACAGCACGTCGCCCCCAATAACGGTGGCCGTGGGCGCGTGGTAGAACACGACGTGGCCCGGCGCGTGGCCCGGCGCAAAGCGCACCGCCAGCTCGGTATCGCCGAAGCGCACGGGCTGGCCGGGCGCCAGCTCGCCAGTGGGCTCGGCCGGCTGGTACTGCGGGAAGCCGTAGTTGCCGGCGTAGCTGGGCACGGCCCGTAGCGTGGGCAAGTCGAGCGGGTGCAGCAGGAACGGCGTGCCCGGCCAGGTGCTCAGCACAAACTGGTTGCCGAGCACGTGGTCGATGTGGGCGTGGGTATTCAGCAGCAGCGCCACTTCCAGCTTATTCTCCTCGAGGTAGCTGCGCAGGGCCTGCTGCTCAGCGGGCGAGTAGCAGCCGGGGTCCACGATGGCGCACTGCCGGGTGGCCTCGTCGATGAGCAGGTAGGTGTTTTCGGAAAAAGTGTTGAACGTGAAACCGGCGACCGTCATGGCAACTTCTGGGGGTTGATAAGCAAAGCGGAAAGGTACAACGCTGCGCCTAATGAGGAATTAGAAGCTGTTTGAGTTAGCATAGAAAATCATCTGGCCGAGGTAGTGACGCAACATGTTGCGTGTCGTTGTTGAGCGAAAAGTGCGAATGAAACCCGGACAGTGCGGCCGCCAAAACACAAAATATTGCGTCTCTGCCTCGTTCTGCCTCACTCAAACAGCTTCTAAAGAGTGAGAAATGAAGAATAAGCCGTTCGATAGTTATTCATTCCTCATTCCCCATTCCTCATTCAGCGCCGCTTCCTTACCTTGCCAGCCATGACGGACTGTGACTTTTTGCTGGTGGGCCACGGCATTGCGGGTGCCACGCTGGCCTATGTGCTGCGCGAGCGCGGCCACCGCGTGCTCGTGTACGACCCCGGCCAGCTCAATTCGGCTTCCAACGTGGCCGCCGGGCTGATGAACCCCGTGGCCGGCAAGCGTTTCGCCCTCAGCTGGCGCGCCGCCGAGCTGCTGCCCGCCGCTGCCACCTTCTACCGCGCGCTGGAGCAGCGCTATAGCCGGGCTTTTTTCACCGAAGCGCCGATTTTCAAAATCTTTGGCTCGCCCGAAGAGCAGAACGCCGTGCTGGCCCGTAGCGCCGACCAGCCCTGGGGCGGCTTCGTGGCCGCCCTCGTCACCACCGACCCCGGCCTGCCCGGCATTCACGCGCCCTTCGGCGGGGCCTGGCTGCAACACGGCGGCCACGTGGCGGTGCGCGAGCTACTGGCGGCAATGGCCGCCGAGGGCCTGCACGACGGCTGGCTGCGGCCCGAAGCCTTCGACTGGGCGCAGGTGCAGTTTGCGGCCGAGGGCGCGACCTACGCCGGGCAGGTGCGGGCGCGCCATGTTATCTGCTGTGAGGGCGCGGCGGCCGTGCGCAACCCTTATTTTGGCTGGCTGCCGCTCACGCCCAACCAGGGCGAGGTGCTGGAGGTGAGCTGCCCCAACCTGAGCCCGGCCCAGGTGCTGAACCGCGGGGCCTACGTGGTGCCGGTGGGCGGCGGGCGATTCCGGGTGGGGGCCACCTACCGCTGGCCGCCGTTTGCGCCGGGCATCACGGCCGTGGGGCGCGAGGAGCTGGCGGCCCGGCTCACGGTTATTACCGACCTGCCCTTTGCCGTGGTGGAGCAGCGCGCCGGGGTGCGGCCCGCCGTGCGCGACCGCCGGCCGCTCATCGGCCCCCACCCCACCGTGCCCGGCCTCAGCTTTTGCGGCGGCTACGGCTCGAAGGGCGTGATGCTGGCCCCGCGCCTGGCCACGCTACTGGCCGACTGGCTGGCGGGCCAAGCCGAAATATGGCCCGATGCCAGCGTGCAGCGGTACCAGGCCCTGCAGCCCGTGGGCATGGGCTGAGCACGGGCCGGGCCGGGGAAACATTTGGCTGGTATTCTGGCTTTTCGCGCCTACCTTGCCCGGCCCCATATCCGTTTCCGGCGGTTACCAAGGTTCTCAAATCCGAAATAGAATTTTTTTTCGATTCCGACGGATTAATTTTTTGCTTTTGCTCGTTGCCCTCCTACTATGACTAACTCCATATTCGTGAAGGCTACCCTAGCCGGGCTGTTGGGGCTGATGGCTGCGCTGCTGGCCCCCACCGCGCAGGCCCAAACGGCGCAGGAGCCGTTTGGCCGGGTGCGGGTGCAGTACCAGCAGCCCCGCTGGCAGCAGTTCACCACCCAGAACTTCAATATTCTGTATTATCAGGGCGGGGAGGCCAGCGCCCGCCGCGCCGCCGAATTTGCCGAGAAGGAGCTCGGACGCATCACGGCGCTCATCGGCTACTACCCGTACTCGAAAACCACGCTCCTGTTCTACAACTCGGTGGGCGACCTGCGCCAAAGCAACATTGGCCTCACAGCTACGCAGCAGCAGATAAACGGCGGCGAAACCCCGCTGGCCCGCATGAGCAAGGTGCAAATTGCCTTCGGCGGCCAGGAAACCGAGTTCAAGCGCGAGCTCAGCACCCAGATAACCCAGGTGCTGCTGAACGATATGATGTACGGCGGCTCGCTGAAGGAAGTGCTGCAAAGCAGCTACCTGTTGCAGCTGCCCGACTGGTTTATCGGTGGGGCTTCGGCCTACGCCGCCGAGGGCTGGAGCGTGGACATGGACGGCTACATGCGCGACATGACCAAGCGCTACCCCACCGGCAACCGCACGGCTCCGTATTTTCTGCGCAGCCCCGCGCTGGCCGGCCAAAGCATCTGGAACTACGTGGCCGAGCGCTACGGCTACACCACTATTCAGAATATTCTGAACCTGACGCGCATCACGCGCGACATCGAGGTGGGCATCAGCTCGTCGCTGAACGTCCCTTATAAGGTGTTCCTGAAGGATTGGCTCACGTATTACCGCGACCTGAACGGCCAGCCCGTGGCCACGCTGGTCGAGCCCGATGCCAAGTACCGCCAGAATGGCCGCAACCGCCACGCCGACGTGTTTTCGCAGCCCGTCATCAGCCCCAACGGCCAGCTGGTGGCCTACGCCCAGAACGAGGGCGGCCGCTACCGCGTGGTGGTGGTGGACCGCGATGGCAAGCACCGCCGCACATTGCGCCGGGGCGGCTACAAAACCCCCGACCAACAGGTGGAAAACCGCCTGCCCCTGGTGGCCTGGCGCGGCAACGGCCAGGTGGCCGTGGCCGAAATGCGCCACGGCGCAATGAACCTGCACCTATACAATGCCGACGGGCGCGGCCTGCTGACCCGGGTGCGCGAGGCCATCCAGTTTTCGCGGCCCGAGTCGGTGCTTGCAGGCTTCGACCAGGTGCTGAGCATGAGCTACTCGCCCGATGGCAAAGCTTTGGCATTTAGCGCGGTGCGCGATGGGCAGAACGACCTGTTCATTCTGCGCGCCGGCAGCCGCAAGGTCGAGCAGCTCACCAACGACTTGTTCGATGACGTGCAGCCAGTGTTTCTGCCCGGCGGGCAGAGCCTGGTTTTCAGCTCGAACCGCTACCTCGACTCGCTGGGCCGCGCCCGGCCGGCCACTTTCCAGAACGTGGTGAACAACTACGACCTGTTTGCCTACCACCTCGACGGCCGCCCCCTACCCGTGGAGACGCTGGTAAGCACGATTTCGAACGAAACCCGGCCCCGCGCCCTGGCCGACGACGAGATTATGTACCTCGGTGAGGAGAGCGGCGTGCGCGCCCTCTACCGCTACTCGCTCAAAACCAAGCAGCAAACCTTGGTCAGCAACTGGCTGCCCAACACCCAGGATTTCGACTACAATGCCCAAAGCACGGCGCTGGTGTTCGTGGCTCCGGCCCAGGCCCGCGATATTCTGTACGTGTACCCGCAGTACGCGCTGCCCCCGGCGCTGCCGCTCACCAAAACCGCCCGCCAGAAAACCCTCGAAGACCGGTCGGTAGCGGTAGCCGCCCCCAAACCAGCGGCCCGGCCGGCCCCCGTGAAGGTAGCGGCCGTGGCGGCGGCGGCACCAGCGGCCGACTCGGCTACTACGCCCACGGCCGCGCCGCGCCGCAAAAAAACCGCTACGGCGGTGAATACCAGCGACTATCAGTTTGAGGAAGACGAGCCCGTGTCGCCCGGCAACGGGGCGGTTCCTTCGGCGGCGGCCCGGCGTCGCCGGCTCACGCCTACGGCGGCCTCGACGGCGGCAGCGGCCGCAACGGCGGCGCAGGCCGCTAACCCGGTGGCCGGCCCCTACCACTACGATACCCGCTTTATGGTGGACAACGTATCGAGCGCGCTGTACGTGGAC
>JALYUH010000328.1 GCA_030853985.1 Bacteroidota bacterium
GTTGTGCCGCCCGCAGCATCGTTGTATCGCAGCGGTTTCGGAGCTAGTGCACAAACGGAACCCCTTATCGGCGCGGCGGAAGGGCCGCCGGCTGTACCGGGCAAATGTAGCGCCCACGCCGTCCGAAGGCTGAAAAAATTTCCCCAAACCATTATGGAAGCCTTTGGCGGCTGCCCCTCTACACTTACGGCACACGCGCCCCCCCGCCAAACGCCCACGCGGCTTGCTGCAACCATTTGGTCGGTGAGCCCCACCCACATTAAAAAACACGCAAAAAAATGTTGCGGCTCTGTCCTCACCGCCTCCAACCCATCCGGCACAAAGGCTCAGCCCAAGAATTAACAATTTGGAAACAAGCAAAACCCATTCAGGATAGTTCTCTGGCCATTAACTTAGCCCGGAATAGCCCTTGCGCGCAGTGGCCGCGCCCGGCCACAACCGCAATCCGGGCCGGAATCGGGGGGCTGCCAACTGCCCGGGAGGCCGGTCGCCGGACTTTTTCCACGCTTATTTTTTGCAAGATGCAAACCCGCCGGGCTTCCCTGACCGATTTGGCCACGGCCCTTCAGCTTTCGCCCTCCACCGTGTCGCGCGCGCTCGCCGACCACAAAGACGTGAGCGAGGCCACCAAGCGGCGCGTGCGCCAGCTCGCCACCGAGCTGCACTACCAGCCCAACCAGCTGGCCGCCGCCCTACGCCGGGGCCGCACGCACACCATTGGGGTGCTGGTGCCGCACATCACCGGCCACTTTTTCCCGCAGGTGCTCGATGGCATTGCCGCCGAGGCCAGCAAGGCCGGCTTCAGCGTGATGATTTTTCAATCGAACGAAAACGCGGCCCAGGAAAAGAAGAACATCGAGCTGCTGATGAACTCGCAGGTCGAAGGCATTCTGGTGTCGCTGGCCAACACCACCACCGATTTCAGCCACTTCGAACTGGCCCGGCAGCACAACGTGCCGCTGGTGTTTTTCGACCGCGTGCTGGATAATTTCCGGGGCGACAACGTGAGCGCCGTGATTCTGGACGACTACCAGGGCGCGTACCAGGTGGTGTCGCACCTCATCGAGCAGGGCTGCACGCGCATTGCCCACCTCACCGGCCCGCGCCAGCTCAACATCCACCGCAACCGCCACCAAGGCTACCGCGACGCCCTCACCGCCCACGGTATCGAAATCAACGAGGCCTACATTGCGCAGTGCGAAATGAGCCAGCAGGGCGGCGCGCAGGCCATTGCCGAAATGCTGAAGCTGCCGCAGCGGCCCGACGCCGTGTTCGGCTCCAACGACCTGGCGGCGGCCGGGGCCATGCAGGTTATCAAGGCCCATGGCCTGCGCGTGCCGCACGACGTGGCGGTGGCCGGTTTCAGCAACGAGGCCTTCGCCACCCTCACCGAGCCCAACCTCACATCGGTGGACCAGGGCTGCGAAACCATGGGTATCTCGGCCGTGCGCCTGCTCCAGAAAATCCTCAACCCCAACCCCGACCGCCTCGCCCAGCCCCGCAACGTCGTCCTTAAGCCCCGGCTGATTGTGCGCGAGTCGTCGCAGCGGCGGTAGGCCGCCCGCCGGGCCGGGGCCCGAACGCAAAAAGTCCCGGCCGTTGGCCCGGCCGGGACTTTGCTGTAGAGAGAGGACTCGAACCTCTAATTGTACTAGCGAGATAGGCTAGCGCGTCTGCCAGTTCCGCCACCCCACATGGTTTGGTGATTCAAACTTATTAAATAATTTGGCAATAAGCAAATATTTAATAAGATTATTTTTGTGTTAACATTTGCGTAATGTGCAAAATTTGGGCATGCGTTGGGCTGGTTCAAAATTCGGAAACCCGCTCTGTTGGCTGGAATAACGGATTGCATTGCCTGGCCCGTCCCAAATCTGTCCGGCTGAATAAAGAGCCAAGTTAAGGCCCAAAAAACGTGAAAGCAAAGTTGCGCCGGCCGACGGGCCTGAAAAAAGCACGTCGGCCGTAGTAACTGGTCGGAGTTGAACGTCAAGGAAATAGCTGCGCAATGGTTAGCGCGAACGGGCGTTTGGGGGGGGAGGCAGCGGAGCTGGCAGGTATCTTTGCCGGCCGGCTCAGGGCCGGTTTCTGCCCGTGAATCCCGCCGAACTTCGCAAGATTATTCACCTCGACATGGACGCGTTTTACGCCTCGGTGGAGCAGCGCGATGCGCCTGCGCTGCGGGGCCGGCCGGTGGCGGTGGGCGGGGCCCGCGAGCGCGGCGTGGTGGCGGCGGCTAGCTACGAGGCGCGGCAGTTTGGGGTGCGCTCGGCTATGCCCTCGGCCACGGCGCTGCGCAAGTGCCCCGAGCTGGTGTTTGTGCCGCCGCGCTTTGCCGTGTACAAGGAAGTGTCGCGCCAGGTTCACGCCATTTTTGCCGAGTACACGCCGCTCATCGAGCCGCTTTCGCTCGATGAAGCCTACCTCGACGTGACCGAAAACCTGCCGGGCCTCGCCTCCGCCACCCAGATTGCGCGCGAAATCCGGGCCAAAATCCTGGCCGAAACCGGCCTGACGGCTTCGGCGGGCATTTCCTACAATAAGTTTCTGGCCAAGCTGGCCTCCGACTACCGCAAGCCCAACGGGCAGTTTGTGGTGCGGCCCGGGCAGGGGCTGGCGTTTGTAGCCGGGCTGGCGGTGGGCCAGTTCCACGGCATCGGGCCGGTGACGGCGGCGCGCATGAACCAGCTGGGCGTGTTCACGGGGGCCGATTTGCGGGTGCAGCCGGTGGAGCTGCTGACGCGGCATTTTGGCAAGGCCGGGCGCTACTACCACGCCATTGCCCACGCCGAAGACCACCGGCCCGTGGTGCCCGACCGCGTGCGCAAGTCGGTGGGTTCGGAAACCACCTTTGCCCACGACCTGCACGAACTGCCCGAGCTGCTGGCGGCGCTGCCGCCGCTGCTGGCCGACGTGTGGGCCTACTGCGAGCGCACCGGCGGGCGGGGCCGCACGGTCACGCTCAAGGTAAAATTTGCCGATTTCCAGCAGATTACGCGCAGCCGCAGCGGGGTGGGGCCGGTGCCCGATGCGGCCACGCTGGCCCGTTTCAGCCGCGAGCTGGTGGAGGGGTTGTTGCCGCTGCCCAAAGGCGTGCGCCTGTTGGGCATCACGCTCTCGAACCTGGAAGCGGGCAGCGCGGGGGCAGCCGGGCAGCAGCTGAAACTGGCGCTGTAGGACTGGGGCCGGGCCGAGGTCGTCCTTTTTCCGCGGGCCGCGTATTGACTCTCCACACGCATTGAAAATTTCCGATGGTCGCTACTTTATGGCAATACCTGCGCCACGCCCTGCGGGCGCATAAAATGCTGCTGCTGGCGCTGTTGGCCGGCTTGGTGCTGCCCTGGGTGGTGTTCGTGAACGTGGCCGAGGATATCTGGGAGTCCGGCGGCTTCGTCGGCGACAAACGGATTCTGGAGTTGCTGCACACGCACGCCGCGCCGGGCCTGGACAAGCTGGCGCTGGGCCTAACGGCCATCGGCGACCCGCTGCCGATGGGCCTGCTGGCCGGGCTCATCACCGTGGGGCTGGCCGTGTGGGGCACGCGGGCGCAGGCCTGGTTTTTTGGGCTATCGGTGGGCGGGGCCATGCTGCTGAACGTGCTGGTGAAAGCGGCGTTTGCCCGCCCCCGGCCGGCCCTGTGGCTTAGCCTGAAACCGGCTTTTTACTACAGCTTCCCAAGCGGGCACGCCATGGGCGCGGCGGCCGTGACTACGGCACTGGGCTTCCTGCTATGGCGGCACCGCAGCCGTTGGCCGGCCCTGCTGCTGGGCACGGCCTTTGCGCTGGGCG
>JALYUH010000331.1 GCA_030853985.1 Bacteroidota bacterium
ACATTCAGGTTGGGGTGGGTGGCGGTGGCCCACTGCACCAGTGCCAGGCGCTGGGCGGGGTCGGCGAGGTCGCACTGGCGCACCACCAGGCCAGGGTAGTTTTGCTGCGCGGCGGCGAGCATGTCGTGGCGGCGGCCCACGATAATAACGGTGCTGCCGGCCCGCAGAAAGCGTACGGCCAGCGCCAGGCCAATGCCCGAGGCACCGCCAGTGAGTAAAATGGTGTTGGTGGCAAGGTTCATCGCAAACACGGAGAAATGAAGACGTACGGCCCAGCCAGCACAGCCGCCGCCCGCCCGGTTAGGTGCGGCCCGAAATAAGCCCGGCACTACCAGCCCCGCGGCCTTACCTTGCAGCTTCAGCCGCGCCCATTTTCTTTTTTACGTGATTACACTCGAACCCTTTACGACCGATGATTTCACCCAGCTCATGGAATGGGTTGATGATGAGCGCCTGATGAAAGAGTGGAGCGGCGCTATGTTTGCCTTCCCGCTCACGGAGGCCGGCCTGAACTGGTATGTTGAAGGCTCGAACGACCTGAACGACCCCGACGTGTTTATCTACCGGGGCATTGATACCAAAACCGGCATTACCGTGGGCCACATTTCGCTGGGTGGCATCAGCGAGCGCGACCGGGCCGGGCGCATCACCCGCGTGCTGGTGGGCAAAACCACCGAGCGCCGCCGGGGCATTTGCCAGGGCATGGTGAAAGCGCTGCTCCGCATCGGGTTCGAAGACCTTAAGCTGCACCGCATCAGCCTGGGTGTCTACGACTTTAACCACGCGGCCATCAACTGCTACCTTAAGTGCGGCTTTCAGGAAGAAGGCCGCCTGCGCGACGTGGTGCGCCACGGCGACGACTACTGGACACTGGTGGAAATGGGCATTCTGGAGGATGAGTGGCGGGCGCTGCACCCGAAGTCGCCCGCGCCCGCCCCGCATTCCTAGTCCAGCAGCTGCGTGTCCGTTAGCCGCTCGCTCAGCTCCCACAGCTGGCGGGCGTGTTCGGGCGTGTTGAAAGAATTCTTGACCGGCGTGGCCTTTTTCTTATCAAAATAGCCGCCGCTGGTAGTGGCTACTGCCGGGTCGGAGGCCAGGAACACGCTGGTTTCCGCGCCTTTGGCCACCGAAATCATGAACGGGCGGGCCAACGGCGCCAGCAGGCCCAGCCAGCCGCCGGCGCTGTCGCCGAAATTGCTGGCCACCACGCCGGGGTGCAGCGCGTTGGTCGTAATGTTGGCAATGCCGTGCTGGCGCAGGCGGCGGGCCAGCTCCTGCGTGAACATGAGGTTGAACAGCTTGGTGTTGGCGTACACGCGCATGGCCCCGTAGTGCCGCGCCGATTGCGGGTCGGCCAAATCGGGGCGGGCAAACTGGTAGGCCATCGAGGCCACGTTCACCACGCGGGCGGCGGGGCTGGCTTTTAGCTTCCCGAACAGCAGGCTGGTGAGCAGAAACGGGCCCAGGTGGTTGGTGGCCAGGCCCAGCTCGTTGCCATCGGGCGAGAGCTGGCGCTCGGCCCCGAAAATCAGGCCGGCGTTGTTTACCAGCACGTCGAGGCGCGGATATTTGGCGTTGAACTCGGCGGCGGCGCGGCGCACCTGGCCCAGGTCGGCGAGGTCGGCGAGCAGCACGTCCACGCGGTCGTGGCCGGCGGCGGCTTTGATTTCCTGCTGGGCCGTGGCGGCCTTGTCGGCGTTGCGGGCCAAAATGACGACGTGTGCACCCATTTTGGCCAGCTCGGTGGCCGTAACCTGGCCAATGCCGGACGTGGCCCCGGTAACGAGGGCAATTTGATGCTGAAGATTGGGCATGGGAAAACGGTTTTTGCGGATTATGCTTGTACTAACGTAACCCCACCGCCAATACTTGGTTTTACTGGAAGAAATACGCGAACCGCTGGCCCGCCGCCGGCTTCTTCTATCCCGCCCATGCGCGCCCTCCTGCTCATCGATATTCAAAACGATTTCCTGCCCGGCGGCCGCCTGGCCGTGCCGGCCGGCAACGAAATCATCCCGCTCATCAACAACCTGCAGCCGCAGTTCGACCTCGTGGTGGCCACCCAGGACTGGCACCCGGCCGGCCACCAGAGCTTCGCCAGCAGCCACGCCGGCCGCGCCCAGTTCGACCAGATTGACCTGCACGGCCTGCCCCAGGTACTCTGGCCCGACCACTGCACCCAGGCCAGCGACGGCGCGGCCCTGGCCCCCGCCCTGCAAACCGAGCGCATCGAGGCCATTTTCCGCAAGGGCATGAACCCCGAAATCGACAGCTACAGCGCGTTTTTCGATAATGGCCACCGCAAAAGCACCGGCCTGGCCGACTACCTGCGCGGCCGCGGCGTGACCGAAGTAGTGGTAGCCGGCCTGGCCGCCGACTACTGCGTGTACTACTCGGCGCTGGATGCGCTGGCGGCGGGTTTCGTCACCATCGTTCTCACCGATGCCGTGCGCGCTATTTCGGCCGGGGGCTGGGCCACCGCGCAGGCCGATTTGCGCAGCCGGGGCGGGAAACTGGTCAAATCAGCCGAACTGAGCCGCTGATTCGTCCAATTTCCGGCACAACTACTTCGAGTGCTTGCGCAGCAGCAGGCCCGCGTACGCGTAGCCGCTGGCATTCAGGCCCTGGATGGGCGAGCAGCCGACGCCGTGGCGGCCGGCCCCTTTGTGCAGCTGCTGGCGCCTGGGCCTGCGCCCTCTACAAGTACGCCAGCCACCAGTGCGCGTGGCGCTGCTTGTAGCCCTGGTACCAGCGGCAGGGCCAATAAAGCACCAGCACCACCGCGGCCCACACCACGTAGGCCCGCAGCAGGCTGGGCTGATAGGCGGCTGGCGGCGGCACCCCCGGCGGGGCAAACGAGAAGTTGTAGGGCCGCCCGAACTGCACCCACGTCCACACCAAAGCCCCGCCGCTGATGAGGCCAAAATGCAGCAAGTAGTAGAACATGGGGACTTTGCCGAAGGTGCTCAGCCACTGGCCCAACCGGGCGGGCGCGTCTTCGGCCACCGAGAGCAGCAGCAGCGCCACGCCCAGCGTGAGGCTGAGAAACAGCAGCGACGGCGGGTATTTGGTGATGTTGATGAATGAGAGCACCGTGTAGAGCGGCCCGCGCGCCTGCGCGGCCCAGGGCTGCGGGTCGCCGTACCAGTTGCCGAAGCGCAGCCCCACAAACAGCAGCAGCGCCCCCGCCCCGGCCAGCCGCAGCAGCCGCTTGCGCACCGCCAGCGGCTGCTGAAACCACGGCCCGATGCAGTAGCCGGCCGCCAGCACCGCCACCCAGGGCAGTATAGTGT
>JALYUH010000341.1 GCA_030853985.1 Bacteroidota bacterium
GCAACCACGACTGCTGCAAGGACAAGTCAGCCTCGCTCCTCTCGTCGCTGACGACACCCTCCCAAAAGCACCTGCTTATTTCTGCCCCGGCCGTGCTGCCGACGGCAATTGAGTTCCACTTCCGGCCCCTAGCTGGCCAGTGGGACCGCACGGCTACCGTTTCCCTGGTTTCCCCACGGCATCTCAAGCCCAAAATACCCGACATCCGTATTTTCATCCAGTCGCTGACTGTCTGATACTTTCGACGCGCTAAGGCTCGCGCCGGCATAGCTATGCTATGTCCGGGGCGGGCCTTTTCGTTTGCTCGTGTGCGTGGCTAAGCCGCGCCCCCTCCCCCCATTTTCCTGGTTTTTCCTCCCTAGCAATGAAGAGTTGCTGTCAGGAGGCCGGCGCGCCGCCTCCTCGTGGGCCGGGCCGTCGCTGGCCGTCCTACCTGCTCTACGCCGGGCTGGCTGCCGCGCTGGGCTTCGTGCTCTGGCAGCAGTGGCAGGCGTAGGCCCCACCGGTCTTTCAGGACCTGTATCAACTATCCCTTATCCGTTTTTATGAACCGCTTTCTTGTTCCGCTGCTGGCCGTTGCCAGCGTTTTCACTATTGCCAGCTGCTCCTCGGATTCGTCCAGCAGCAGCGCCACCAACGCCGTTACCACGCCCACCGGCGCGGTGCCCGACAGCACCGCCGGGCACGCCGGGGGCCACACCTACGCCTGCCCCATGCACCCGGAGGTGACCAGCACCCAGCCCGGCCAGAAATGCCCCAAGTGCGGCATGGAGCTCGTGCACAACGACCAGGTGAGCAACGGCAAGAGCTACCAGATGAAGTTCGAGCCCAAGCCCATGCAACTGGTGGCCGGCCAGCCCGCCACGCTCACCTACACCCCGCAGGAAGTCGGTAACGAGGCGGCCGCGGTGCCGCTGGCGGTGGTGCACGACAAGAAAATTCACCTCATCATCGTCCGCAAAGACCTGTCCGTGTTCTACCACGAGCACCCCGAGTTCACGGCGGATGGCAATTACAAAGTCCCCTTCACCTTCCCCAAGGGCGGCGAATACGTGCTGTTTCAGGACTACTCGCCAGCCGGTAGTGGCCACCAGCTGGGCCGCCAGGTGGTGAATGTTCAGGGCCCGAAGTACACGCCCGTTAAGTTCAGCAAGGACCAGATGCAGTGGCAGCAGGACGGCTACCAGGCCACCCTGGCTTTCGACAAGGACCTGAAAGTGGGCCAGCTGCTGGGTATGAAAATCACCCTCAGCAAGAACGGCCAGCCCGTGACCGACCTCGACAAGTACCTAGGGGCGCTGGGCCACGTCGTGGTCATCAGCGAAGACACCGAGCGCTACCTGCACGTGCACCCCAACGACCAGGCCGACAAGGGTCCGGTTATCGGCTTCAACACCAGCTTCGAGGCCCCCGGCCTGTACCGCGTATTCCTGCAATTCAATCACGACGGGCAGATTCACACCGGCAACTTCACCATCAATGTCAAGGCGTAATGCCTTAAATCACAAGTCAAATTTCACTTTCCATCCTAAGCCAATTCCCATGAAAAAGTCCGCGTTTTTCCTTGCCGCCCTGTGTTCAGGCACTCTGCTGCTCGGCAGCTGCAGCTCCGACAAGTCGGCTGATACCACGGTTACTGAGACGACCTCGGCCACGGCCGATACCACTGCTGCCATGGGTGATATGGCCGGCATGGACCACTCGAAAATGGCGGATGTTGCCGCTGCGTCGCCCCTGGTGGCCTCCATGAACGACATGATGGCCAAAATGGACGCCATGAAGATGAAGGGCAACACCGACCACGACTTTGCCCACATGATGATGGAGCACCACAAGGGGGCCGTGGCCATGGCCGAAATCGAACTGCGCGACGGCAAAGATGCCACGATGCGCCAGATGGCCGAGAAAATCAAGGCCGACCAGCAAAAGGAGCTTGGCGAGCTGGAGCCCATCGCGGAGCGCCTCGACAGCGCCCCGACCAACTACAAGCCCACGGACCCGAAAGACCCCTTCACGGCACAGCTAAAGACGAGCATGACCCACATGATGGATAACATGCCCAAGCCGGTGGCCGATGCCGATATGAACTTCAACATGATGATGACCGTGCACCACCAAAGCGCCATGGACATGGCCGAAGCGGAGCTGGCCCACGGCAAAGACACCAAGCTCAAGGACTTGGCGCAGCAGATGGTGAACGCGCAGAAAAAGGAAATCGAGCAGTTCAAAGCCTGGCACGCCCAGCACGCCGACAAGATGTAATCAGGGCTGCCAGCCGCTCAGCCCCGCACGGCGGCCGGCACCCACTTTTCCCTCCACCCATCACCATTTTTAATTTTTCCTTATGAAGCTTTTTGGAATTTCCCTGGCTGCGGCCGCTCTCCTCGCCCTGGCCCCGATGGCCTCCCATGCCCAGCACGCCCACGCCGATGGCAAGGCCGATGCCCATACGGCCCCCGGTGAAACCCACGCCCACGTAGCCCCGCACGGCGGCGTGGTGCGCTCGGCCAGCCCCTACCACCTGGAGCTGGTAGCGCAGCCTACTGAGATGGCGTTCTACCTGTTGGGAGCCAAAATGAGCGCCGTGCCCAATAAGGGCATGAGCGGTTCGGTACTGATGCAGCTGAGCACCAACGCCACCGTGACCGTGCCGCTGGCATCGGCCGGCGATGACCACCTGATGGCCAAGCTGCCCGCCGGGGCGAAGGTGCGCACCGCCATCGTGACGCTGAACACGGCCGATGGCAAAGCCCTGACCGTGCGCTTCGATAAGCTGGACGAAACTCACGCGTCCAAAGCCGTTGGCGCGGCCTTCATCTGTCCAATGCACTCGGACGTAACTGCCGCCGAGCCGGGCGAATGCCCGAAATGCGGCATGGCCTTAGTTAAAAAATCCTAGTTGTAGGTGGTTGGCCACCCCAGGTTGCCGGCCAGCTTTCGTGTCCCTTCACCATCCATCGACACCTCGGCGGCGGATGGGCTGGCGGTCTTTTTAACGCTCATGAATAAATTTCCCCTTCGCAACCGCCGCCCCGGGCTCCTGCTGCTGCTTTTGCTGCTTGCCGGGCCGGCGTGGGCCCAGCAGGTCGTGGTGCGCCTCGACAGTGCCGAGCAGTTGGCCCTGCGCCGGCACCCGCGCCTGCGCCAGTCGGCCCAGGAAATCGAGGAGCAGCGCGCCCTGAAGCGCGGCAGCTTTTCGCCCACTAATCCCGACTTTCTGTTCTCCGCGCCCACGGGCGAGCGGTGGGCCCCCGGCGTGGTGCAAACCATCGACTTTCCCACGGTGTACCGTCGGCAGGCCCAGGCCGCCCAGGCCGGCATCACGCTGGCCGAGC
>JALYUH010000349.1 GCA_030853985.1 Bacteroidota bacterium
CGGTGAGCCAGGTGCGCGAGTGCACCGCCGAGTTTCTGAAATACGCCAAGGAAACCGGCACGCCGGTGCTGCTCATCGGCCACATTACGAAGGATGGCAGCATCGCCGGTCCCAAAATTCTGGAACACATGGTCGACACCGTGCTGCAGTTTGAGGGCGACCGGCACATGAGCTACCGCATCCTGCGTACCACCAAAAACCGCTTCGGAAATACCTCGGAACTAGGCATATACGAGATGCAGGGCGACGGCCTGCGCCAGGTGAGCAACCCCTCGGAAATCCTGCTCTCGCAGCGCGGCGAAAGCCTGAGCGGCATGGCCATCGGCGCCACGCTGGAGGGCAACCGCCCGCTGCTGGTGGAAGTGCAGGCCCTCGTGACGCCCGCCACCTACGGCACCCCGCAGCGCAGCAGCACCGGCTTCGACAGCAAGCGCCTGCAAATGCTGCTGGCGGTGCTGGAAAAGCGCGCCGGCCTGCGCCTGGGCCAGCACGACGTGTTCCTGAACATTGCCGGGGGCCTGCGCCTCGACGACCCGGCCCTCGACGCGGCGGTGTGCGCGGCGGTGGTGTCGTCGCTGCACGACGTGCCCATCGCGGGCGACGTGTGCCTGGCCGCCGAGGTAGGCCTGAGCGGCGAAATCCGGGCCGTGAGCCGCCTCGACCAGCGCCTGGCCGAAGCCGAGAAGCTGGGCTTCCGCGAGATGTACGTCTCGCAGTTCAACGGCAAAAACCTGGGGGCCCTGCGCTCGGGCTTGCGGGTACACCCGGTGGGCCGGCTCGATGAAGTGCTGGACGGCTTGTTCGGCTAGCCCGTAACAAGCTGGTTGCCCAGCCTTGGATTATAACGGAAAGACGACTAAATAAGTACAGAAACAAGAAAAATCGGGCAGGAGCGAGAAATTGTATTTTATTTAACCAGGGCCCGTATCTTCGGTTTGTGAATAGGGTTTTCCCAGGAAATATATACTTGGTTGCACAGGTTTGCGACCTGCAAATGCCCCATTAGGATTGCTCGTTATCTTGGCTATGTTCAATATTTTTTCTTCAACGTTCTATCGGCTGTTGGCGCTGCCGTTGTTGCTGGCCCCGCTGCTGGGGCAGGCACAGCAAGCGGCTGTAGAAGCCACCGCCGTTTCGGGCCCCGGCACCGCCGTACTAACGGGGCGCGTGAATAATCCGGACGACGACTCGGTAGCGGTATCGCTGCGCGACAACCCGCTCGACGCCCGACCCCGCATTGTGCGCGCGGCCCTCAGCGGCAAAGGCGAGTTCCGGCTCTCAATTCCCGTGAACGGGGCCACCAAAGCCGATTTGGTGTACGGCGACGACGTAGCCGCCCTGTTCCTCGACGCGGGCACCGACCTGGACGTGCGCTTCAAGGGCGGCGACATGGCGGGTTCGCTCAAGTTTAAGGCCAACATGCCTGCCGGTGTGTCATCGCGAGTGCGCGGCGGCAATGCCACTGACGAGCAGCGCCACCGCCTGCAAGCCGCCAACGCCAATGCTTACTTAGCCGAAGTGGACCAGCAATTTGTGGAAAACGATGGTTTCCAGGTACTGCCCGATAACGTGCAGCTCTACGAAGCCCCGTTTTTGTCGTTTCTGGAATACCGCCGCAAGCACGAAGCGGAGTTCCTAGAGGAACGGGCTGACAAGCAGGCTTTCACGGATGAGTTTTATAAATATGCCAAGGCCGAGATTAACTACGCCTATGCCAACGACCGGCTCACCTTCCAGGATTTGCGCGAGCAGGTGGTAAGCACCGAGGGCCGCCTGAAAATGACGCCGACCTACCACGACTTCCTCAAGGACCCAGCCCTCATCAACAACGCCGACGCAGCGCAGAGCGAGCTATACCACGAGTTTTTGGTGAACTACCTGCACTACGCGGCGGCGGCGGCCAACCACCAGCGCACCGACCCCGACTTCTACAGCTACTCGTTTGGACTGGCGGGCAAGGAGCTGACGGGGCCCATCCGGGCCATCATCCAGGGGCGGGTATTGGAAGAATCGTTTCGCTTTGGCCATGTGAAGCGTTCGGCAGCCATGCTGGCCGAGTACCACGCCGCCGACCCCCAGAGCAGGTTCTATCCGACGCTGCTGGCCGATTTCGACCAGCACAAGGAATTCGCCATTGGGTCCCCGGCCCCCGATTTCCGGCTGCCCACCGTGGCCGGCGACTCGGTGAGCCTGCGCAAGTACGCGGGCAAGCTGGTGTACCTCAACTTCTGGAAATCGACCAATGGCCTGTGCCTCCGCGACTTGGTGTACGCCCAGGACCTGATTCACCGCTTCGAAAACAAAAATATTGTGTTCATCAACATTGCGCTTGATGAAAACGAAATGGCCTGGCGGCAGCTGGTGAAGTCCAAAAACCTGCCCGGCGTGCAGGCGCGCGTCCCCGGTGGCGGTTTCCGCTCGCCCATCGCCAAGGCCTACTCGGTGCAAGAAGTGCCAGCCTACTTCCTTATCGGCGAGGACGGTACCTTTTTGAATACCAAGCCCAAGCGCCTGAGCAGCCGCGCCGCCATCGACGAAATCAACCAAGCGTTTGGCAAGGCCGGTACTTATACCAGTGCCCTCGAACCGGTAAAATAGGGCCCGGGGGCCCCACTGCTGCACCGCGTAACTTTGCTCAGACGACGGAAGCCCCGCGCTTCCGTCGTCTTTTTTTATCAGTGGGGCCCCGGCCCTGCGGTTTTCCCCGGCCCATGCACCCACTCCTTGCCGACAGCCTCAACGTGCTGTCCAAAACCACCCCGCGCCGCCTCTGGAACGCGGCCCAGGTGGTGGGGTCCTATTTGCTGAGCAAGGCCACCGGCCGCGCCCACCACTGCGGCCTGCCCCTGGCCCTGAGCTTCGAGCCCACCACCAGCTGCAACCTGCGCTGCCCCGAGTGCCCCAGCGGCTTGCGCTCCTTCACGCGGCCCACGGGCATGCTGGCCGACGACCTGTTTAAAAGGACGATTGACGAGGTAGCCAGCCGGCTGTGGTACCTGATTTTCTACTTCCAGGGCGAGCCGTACCTGCACCCGCAGTTTCTGGAGCTGGTGAAGTATGCCGCCGATAAGGGCATTTACACCGCCACCAGCACCAACGCGCACT
>JALYUH010000354.1 GCA_030853985.1 Bacteroidota bacterium
GTCCACGGCGCAGGCGTTGTAGAGTTTTAGCAGGTCTTCGGGGTTGTGCGAGAAGTCGGCGTCCATCTCGAACACGTACGCGTAGCCGTGGGCCAACGCCCACCGGAAGCCGTGAATGTAAGCCGTACCCAAGCCCTGCTTGCCCGTGCGCTCCTCGATAAACAGCCGGCCCGGAAACTCGGCCATCAGCCCGCGCACGATGTTGGCCGTGCCATCGGGCGAGCCGTCGTCGATAATTAGCACGTCGAACGCCCGCGGCAGCGACATCACCTTGCGGATGATTAGCTCCGCATTTTCGCGCTCGTTGTACGTGGGAATTAGGACGAGGCCTTCGCTCATAGCTGACAAATTGGCCACAAAGATAGGCTTTGCCCTCCCGAAGCTGCACGCTAGGCCGGGAATGAGCCGGCTATTTTACTGAAAACCCCGAACATTAAATTAGGCGACTGTTAATATCCTGCCCGAAAATCGACTAACGGCCAGCGGCTAACAGGCTGGCCGTAGTGCGGGCGTAGCGGATGCAGTCGGGCACGCTCACGCCGGCCCGCCAGTTGGCCACGGCCAGCACGCGCGCGGCGGCCAGGGTTTCGGCGGCGGCGTGGGCCCCCACAATGGCCTGGTCGAACTGCGGAATGCTGCGCGGCCACACGTAGCGCCCCTGCCAGCGCGGCCCGCCCATAATGCCGTAGAACTTGCTCAGCTCGGCGTGCACGGCGGCCAGCTGCGCGGCCTCGGGCTGCCGGGCCGCTTCCTCGTACTGCGTGCCGCCCACGAAGGTGGTGAACAGCACCTGGCCCGCCGGCACCCGCTGCGGAAAGATGCTGCTGGTCCAGACCGAGCCGGCCGCGTAGGCATTTTCGACTTTGGGATGCAGCGCCCCGAAACCGTTGAGCGGATGCGTGACGGCGGCGCGGTCGTAGGCCGAGAACACGGCGCTCATGGGCGGGTAGTGCACGGCAGCCAGCGCCGTGGCGGCGGCCGGAAACAGCGGCTCCAACAGTGGGGCGGCGGCGTAGGCGGGCAGCGCCAGCGCCAGGTGCGAGTAGCCAGGGGCGGCTTCGAGGCCCTGCGGCCCCTTCAGTTCCAGCTGGTACGTGCCATCGGTGGCCCGCGAAATGGCCGACACCGCTGTGCCGCCCTGGTAGTTGGTGAGCTTGGCGGCCAGGGTGTCGGTAATGGTCTGGACTCCGGTTTTGAGGGTGATGATTCGGCGGCGGCCGGCACCTTTCCCGGCTTTCAGCAGCCCGCGCAGCACCGAGCCGTGGGCCTGCTCCAGGGCCGGCAGCTGCCGGAAGGTTTTGCTGATGAGGAGCTTTTCGGGGTCGCCGGCGTAGATACCGGCCATGAAGGGGTTGACGGCGTAATACACGATTTCGGGGCCGAAGCGGCGGCGGAAAAAGTGGGCGACGGTTTCATGCTCATCAATGGGCGCGGCGGGCTGGCGGAATTCCTTCAGCAGCTGCCACTTGGCTTTCAGGCTGAAGAAGCCGCTGGTGAGCAGGGCCGGGGGCGAGCCGGGCAGGGCCTGGTAGCGGCCATCGCGCAGCACGTAGCGGAGCTGGCTCACGGCGGCGGCGTCCTCAATCTGGTCGGTGAGGCTCAGGTCGGCCAATAATTCTGCCAGCTCGGGGCTTAGCTGCAGGGAATTGGGGCCGGTTTCGAGCAGGTAGCCGCCGGGCGCGGCCCAGGTGCGCAGGTTGCCGCCGGGCCGGGCGTCGGCCTCGAACAGGTCGTAGGCCACGCCGCTTTTTTGCAGGTACCAGGCCAGGGTGAGGCCGCTGATGCCGCCGCCGATAATCGCAATTTTCATAGTAGCGCGAACTTTAGCTACCGCTGTCCTGCGGTTGTAGTTCGCGTCCCCGCGCCATCTCAACGACTGGCGAAATGTGCGGGGACGCGAACTACAAAGTTCGCGCTACTTCCTTTGTTCCAATGATACCAAAAAATAAAGCCGTTTTTCTCGACCGCGATGGCGTGCTGAATGAAGAAATCGGCACCTACGTGTGGGAGCCGGCGAAATTCATCATCTGCGACGGTGTGCCCGAAAGCCTGGCCCGCCTCAAAACCGCCGGCTACTACCTCATTGTCGTCACCAACCAGGCCGGCATCGCCAAAAAGCGCTACACCGCCGCCGAGGTGCAGGCCTGCCACGCCAAGCTGCAAAGTGCCTGCGGTGGCATCATCGACGCGCTGTATTTCGCCGACGCGCACCCGAGCGTGAGCGAATCCATCCTGCGCAAGCCCAATTCGGGCATGCTGGAAAAGGCCGTGGCCCGCTTCAACCTCGACGTTTCGCAGTGCTGGATTGTGGGCGACCGCCTGCGCGATATGGCGGCCGGCGCGGCGGTGGGTGTGCGGGGCGTGCTGGTGGGGGAGGAGGAAAACGCTGAAGGTTTCACGCCGCACGTGGCCGATTTGCGGGCGGCCACCGATATGATGCTGGCCCAATGACAGCCAACGACCAAAAGCCGGGCTGGCTGGCCAAAAACCGCAACATGTTGTTTCTGCTGGGGTGCGTGGTGCTGGGGCAGGTATTCCTGTATTTCACCACCACGGCCAACGCCAAGCGCGAAACCGAACGCTACCGAGCGCTGCAACTAGCCGGCCGCGTGGAGAAAATGCTATCCTACTCCCACGGGATGCAGAAGGTGCAGCTGGCCACCGGCGAAACTCCGACGCTGGCCCTGACCGCCGCCGGCCACGACTATGTGCAGGCCGGCGACTCGTTGGTAAAAGCGGCGGGCAGCGACAGTATCACTGCGTATCGCCGGTTGCCGGGCTACATGGAGGTGTCGGTTTTCGGGCCGGCGGGAACTGATGTTAGTGGGCTAGGTAGGAGCTACCGACTCAAAAAGCCGTAGAAATAGTCAGAATTTGTCATAAAATAGCGGCCTTTCAGTGAAAGGCTGAAAGCGGTGCTAGTACGTGCTGCATGCGAGTTTGCGGGTAAAAAACGATGGCCGGTATCCTGCTAGACAAATAGTGCCTTGGCGTTTTGAGTGCGTATATTTATTTTTTTCATCCTTAAAACACGTTCAAGATGACATCGTTTTCTACTCGAGTAATGATAATAGGAACTGCGCTAGTTATGAGCACGGCTGCTTGCAAAAAAGACAAGGAGCAGCCAGTGGAACCGGCCCCGGTTTATACCACAGTAAGCACATTGGCTGGCTCTGCTATTTATGGCTTTGCGGATGGAAGCGGGGGGGCGGCTCAATTTTCGGGCTTGGAGGGCGCGGCCGTGGATGCCCAAGGAAATATTTATGCGGCTGATATGAGCAATTCCCGCATTCGCAAAATTGCGCCGGATGGCACTGTCACCACTTTCACAGGCGGGGCCCCTGGTTTGGTGAATGGTCCCTTGGCACCTGCTCGCTTTGGCGACCCCAGCGACGTGGCAATTGACAGCCAAGGCAACCTCTACGTAGCGGACCTTAGCTTTCATTGCATCCGCAAAATTACTTCTGGGGGCATGGTGAGCACGCTGGCTGGCTCGGGTGTGGCCGGCTTTGCCGACGGGCCGGGAACCACGGCAAAATTTAATTACCCCATTGGGATAGCAGTAGATGCGCAAGGAAACGTGTACGTTGCCGAGGATGACGGCAATCGGATTCGCAAGGTGTTGCCCAACGGCACGGTGAGCACCATAGCTGGCACCGGCCAATCCGGCTTTGCCGACGGTCCAGGCAGTAGTGCCCAGTTTACCAGCCCCGAAGGTATCGCCGTCGACTCACAGGGCACGCTCTATGTAGCTGAGTTTGGGGGCAACCGCATTCGCAAGATTACCGCCGATGGCACCGTGAGCACGCTGGCGGGCAACAGTGCCCGCGGCGCGGCCGATGGCACGGGCGGTGGCGCGCAATTCTACGGCCCTAGAGGGGTGACCATCGATTCACACGGCGATTTGCTGGTGGCGGATGCGGGCAATTGCTGTATCCGCAAGGTGACTACCGACGGCGTAGTAAGTACCGTGGCTGGCACAAAGCAGTACGGCTATGCCGACGGGTCCGTTGGCACGGCGCAGTTTTGGCCACCTACCGGCATTGCTGCCGGAGCCAAAGGTGTATTCTATGTAACGGAAAATACCCGGCTGCGAAAGATTGTGGCGCAATAGCCATCGGTGCGAAGCTTCGGGCGGACCATGTTTCGTCTCAAAACCTAGCTACAAAAAAGGCCGGCCTCCCACGCGGGAAGCCGGCCTTTCTACTTTAAATCCGAAAGCACTACTGGCGGCTGGCCGGCGTGGCGGTGCTGGCCGTGATGGGCGAGGAAATGCGGTTGGCCTCCTTGGTGCTGCTGTAGGCAGGGCACTTCTGGCGGTTGCAAGCACCGAGCGAGAGAACAAGGCCGGCGGCGGCGAGCAATGCGAACTTTTTCATAATTTATATAAAACGAGGTTGGGAGTGGCGCGATTGGGTTCCAAATATACGCAAAGCGAGCAATATCAGGCAATAAACTACCACCGCCGAAATTGAATTATTCGTATCCGAGAATTTTCATCATGCTGCCCACTTCCTGCTGGGGGGCGAAAACGGTATCGGTGAGGGTGCCGTCGGCGGCGCGGTTGAGGATGACGTGCTGGGGGGCGGGGATGAGGCAATGCTTGATGCCGCCGTAGCCGCTCAGGCTCTCCTGGTACGCGCCGGTGTGGAAGAAACCCACGTAAAGCGGCTGGGCATCGGCGGGCTTGGCTGACGCCGACCGCTGGTCGCGCTCGGGCAGAAATACCTGGTAGATGTGCTGCTCGGCGTTGTAGTAGTCCTGCGAGTCGCAGGTGAGGCCGCCGAGCTGGATGCGCTTGTACTGCTTCTCCCAGCCGTTGAGGGCCAGCAGGATAAAGCGCTGGTTGAGGGCCCAGGTGTCGGGCAGGTTGGTGATGAACGAGCCGTCAATCATGTACCAGAGCTCCTTGTCGTTTTGCAGCTTTTCGTCGAGAATGCTGTAGATGGTGGCCCCGCTTTCGCCCACGGTAAAGATGCCGAATTCGGTGAAAATGTGGGGCTCGGGCACGCCTTCCTGGGCGCAGATGCGCTGGATGGTGCGCAGGATTTCGGCCACCATGTAGGGGTAGTCGTATTCGGGCTGAATGCTGGTTTGGATGGGCAGGCCGCCGCCGATGTCAATTGTGGTGAGGGTGGGGCACACCTTGCGCAGCTCGCAATACTTGTGCACGAAGCGGCTCAGCTCGGACCAGTAATAGGACGTGTCCTTGATGCCGGTGCTGATGAAGTAGTGCAGCATGGTGAGCGTGAAGCGCGGGTCGTCGCGGATGTGCTGCTCATAAAGCGGGATGGCATCGGCGTAGCGCACGCCCAGGCGCGAGGTGTAGAACTGGAAGCGCGGCTCCTCGTCGGAGGCCAGGCGCATGCCCATGTTCAC
>JALYUH010000358.1 GCA_030853985.1 Bacteroidota bacterium
GGAGCCGGCCCCGCTCGACTATCTGGCCCAAAGCGGCGACCACAACTTCGACGTGCAGCTCGAAGTGGCCCTCACGCCTGCGGGCGGCCCGGAAACCACCATCAGCCGCAGCAACTTCGGGCTTATGTACTGGAGCATGGCCCAGCAGCTGGCCCACCACACGTCCAACGGCTGCAACCTCGAAGCCGGCGACCTTTACGCCTCGGGCACCATTTCGGGCACCACGCCCGACTCGCTGGGCTCGATGCTGGAGCTGGCCTGGCGCGGCACCCGCCCCCTGCCCCTGGCCGACGGCTCGGAGCGCCAGTTCCTGCTCGATGGCGACACGGTAACCCTGCGCGGCCACGCCACGAAAGATGGCGTCCGCATCGGCTTCGGCGAGGTGCGCGGCACGGTGCTGCCGGCGCTCTAAGCTACCCGGCCGGTTCAGCTAATTGCCAAAGTCAAAGGCAACAAAAAAATCCCCGCTGCAAGCCAGCGGGGATTTTTTTGTTGCCTTCGGCATGAAAAGCAACCTGCATCAGGGGGTTTTGGTACCGGTAGCGGCGGCCGAAGCGGGCGGCGGCATACCCGCCGGCACCTGATGCACCACGACCACAAAGGGAAATTCCCCCTTCATCTGGCTGTAGAGGGTTACCTCGAAATCGGCGGACTGGTAGCGCCCGGCGAGGCCATCGACAGCGGCCGGCGACCGGATGCCGAAACCGCTGCGCATAGCGGCATCGCCGGGCCGCCGGGATGGCCGCCGTGCTGATTCCGCTAGAACAAGGAGCCCTGCTGCCCTGGGTTGGCCACCAACGGGGCCAACGGGGCCAACGGAGCCAACGGGGCCTGAGGCGTTGCCGCCGGGCTGGCCGCTTCCGGGTCGGCCACGGCCAGCAGGCCCAGCAATTCGGCTTCGGAAATAATGGGCACTTTGAAGCCGAGGGCTTTTTCGCGCTTGGCCGGCCCCATGTTGTCGCCGGCCACCAAGTAGCTCAGCTTCTTGCTGATGGAGCCCGTGATTTTGCCTCCGTTGGAGGTGATGAGCTGCTGCAATTCCTCGCGGCTGTGGTGTTCGAACACGCCCGACAGCACGAACGTACGGCCCGCCAGCCGGTCGGACGCCGGCACGGGGGCTTCGCCGGTTACTTCCAGCGGCACGCCGGCCTGGCGCAGACGCTCAATCAATTCGCGGTTTTCGGGCTGCTGAAACCAGTGCGCGGCGGCCACGGCAATCACGCCGCCCACTTCGGGCACGGCGGCCATTTCCTCGGCCGAGGCGGCCATCAGCGCATCGATGCGGCGGTAGTGGGCGGCCAGCTTCTGGGCCACGGTTTCGCCCACGTAGCGGATACCCAGCCCAAACAGCACGCGCGGAAACGGTACCTGCTTACTGGCCTCAATGCCGGCAAGCAAGTTGTCGATGCTCTTTTCGCCAAGCCGTTCGAGGGTCACCAGCTCGGGCCGGCGGGCGGGCAGGTCGTAGATGTCGGCCGGGGTGCGCACCAGCTCCAGGTCGAACAACCGGCCTATCGTTTCGGCACCCAGGCCGTCGATATTCAAGGCTTTGCGCGATACATAGTGCTCCAGCCGGGCCTTGAGCTGAGGCGGGCAGCCGCGCTCGTTCGGGCAGCGGAAATGGGCTTCGCCCTCGGGGCGCACCAGCGGCGTGCCGCAGGCCGGGCAGGCCGTGGGATACCGAATGGGCACCGCATCGGCGGGCCGGGCGGCCAGGTCCACGCCGGTGATTTTAGGGATGATTTCGCCGCCTTTTTCCACGTACACCGTATCGCCAAGGCGCAGGTCGAGCAGCTCTATCTGGTTGGCATTGTGCAGGGTGGCGCGCTTCACCACGGTGCCGGCCAGTGGCACGGGCGTGAGCACGGCCACCGGCGTTACGGCCCCGGTGCGGCCCACGTTGTAGCGCACCTCGTTGAGGCGGGTGCGGGCGGCTTCGGCGGGGTACTTGTAGGCAATGGCCCAGCGGGGGCTTTTGGCGGTGTAGCCCAGCTGGTCCTGCTGGCGCAGGTCATCAACTTTAATCACGATGCCATCGGTTGCCACGGGTAGATCGAAGCGCTTTTTGGCCCAATAATGCACAAATTCCAGCACTTCATCAATGCCGGAAGCCCGCCGCCAAGTGTCCGACACGGGCAGGCCGTACTGGCTCAAGGCCGCCAGGGCGGCGCTGTGGCTGGCGAAGTGGCGGCCGGGCGTGAGCAGCGAGTAGGCGTAGAAGCGCAGCTTGCGGGCCGCCACCTGGGCCGAGTTCTGGAGCTTGAGCGTGCCGCTGGCGGCATTGCGCGGGTTGGCCAGCAGGGCTTCGCCGTTCTGCTCGCGCTCGGCATTCAGCCCGGCAAACACGGGCAAAGGCAGGAATACTTCGCCGCGCACCTCGAAGTCGGCGGGCTGGCCGGGAGCCGGGCGCAGGTGCAGCGGCAGCGTGCGAATGGTGCGCACGTTGGCCGTCACTACGTCGCCGCGGGTGCCGTCGCCGCGCGTCACGCCCTGGTGCAGCTCGCCGTTTTGGTAGGCCAGGCTCATGGCCACGCCGTCGAATTTCAGCTCGCACACGT
>JALYUH010000392.1 GCA_030853985.1 Bacteroidota bacterium
CCTTGCTCAAACTCACCACTGCCACGTCGGGCATCAGTTCGATGGGTTTCTGGCCCGCCTCCAGGTGGCCCCACAGCAGCGTACCCCGGTGCGGCTCCAGGCTCCAATCGGCAAAGGGCACTATCACCACGCCATAGGCCAAACCCTTGGCCTTGTGCACTGTGGTGATGGTAATAGCCGCCCGTCCGCCCGGCGCGTTGATGCTGATGCGCCCCTTGCGCTCCTCCCAGTGCGTGAGGAAGTTACCCAGGTTGTTGCCAAATTTCAGGCTGTATTCCAGCGTCAAATCTAGGAACCGGAACAGGTACTCGCTCTCCCCATTCCGCCCCAACAGCCCGAACAGACTCAGTAGCCGCTCGGCCAGCTCATACAGGCCCAGGTTGCCGGTTTCAGCTTCGTTCACGTCGTAGCCCAGCGTCCGCAGCTCATCAAAAAACGACGTGCTGCCCGCCGCATTGGCCACATCGGCAATGTGCCGGGCGCGGGCTGGCGTGGGGGCGAGGCCGCGCACCACCTTGTCCACCAGCAGCAGGGCCTCAGCCCGGGCCAACGTGTCGGCCGGCTGGTGCAGCACCCGCAGAATGCTCACCAGTAAATTCACCACCTCTGCAAATTCCAGCGCTAGTGAATCGGCCGAAATAATGGCGTAGCCCCGCTCTTTCAAGAACTTGGCAATTATTTTACTGGCGTAGCGCGTGCGGCACAGCACCGAAATATCCTGCAAGTCATACCCGTCGCGCAGCGCCTGCTCCACCAGCTGCAGGGTCAGGTAGCAGGTGCTCTCGTCGTACCCCAGCAGCGCCTCGGGGCCATGGCCGGGGAGGGGCTCGGCGGTGTAAGCGCCAGTGGCGGGGGCGTAGACGAGGGCGGGGGCATCTTTCTGGGTAAAGAGGAGCTCGACGTGGCCCCGCGTCACCTCACCCCCCCGGCCCCCCTCTCCCGCGGAGAGGGGGGAGCCAACTGATTTCGCCTGGGGGTCGTCAGGCTCCCCCTCTCCGCGGGAGAGGAGGCCGGGGGGTGAGGTGACGGGAGCCAACTGCCCAAAATCCTTATCATAAATCCCCGTCACCAGCCCCAGCGCCTCGTGCCGCCCACTCACTGCCTCAAAAAACGAGTTGTTGAATTCAATAATCTCCCGCGCCGACCGATAATTTACCTGCAAAGCCTTGGGCTCCAGCTTGCCCGCGAAAGACGCATACCGCCCCCGCAGCAGCTCGCGCATCTCCGGCTCCCGCGCCCGCGCCGCCAGGGCCTCCGTGTTGCCCTGGTGCAGCCGTAGAATTTGCTCCATTTCGCCCCCACGCCAGCGGTAAATCGCTTGCTTGGCATCGCCCACCGCCAGGCTGGAGTGCCCATTCGCCAGCGTATTTTCCACCAGCGGCAACAGGTTGTTCCATTGCAATACCGATGTGTCCTGAAACTCGTCAATCAGAATATGCTCGTATTGCTCGCCCAGCCGCTCGTACAAAAATGGCACCGGCTCGGTGAGCACAATACTGGCAATGCGCCGGTTAAATTCTGAAATCAACACCACGTTTCGCTCGCGGCTAATTTGCTCCACTATTTTATTTAATTCACTCAATAACGAAGCGTGAAATAAATACGGTTGCATCGCCGCCAGCAATACATAATTCGGCAAATAGGCTTCGCGTAATTGCGATACCGCCGCTACAATGTCCCGCAAGGAATCCTTCACTGCGTCCACCCGCTCGCGGTCAGCGGCCGTCTTTATTTTACCGCTGTACCACTTGTCATCGGCCAGCGTGGCGTGTACATAGCTGTTGGGCTCGGCATCCGGGGCCAATAAATCCAGCCCTTTTTGCACGTAGCCAAAAATGCCGCGCTTGCCCTGGAAGAAATCGCCTTCCGTGGCCCCGGCCTGCTCCAACACCGCTACTGCCGCGTCTTTAGTTTCCATAAACGCCGCCTCAATCTCCCCTCGCCGCGTTCGAATCTCTTTGTCCAACCGCCGGAAATCGGCCAAACTCAACTTGTCCAGCTGCGCCACCGCCTCCTGCACCGTCTCATTAAACAGCACCCGCCCGAAGCCCGCCAGCTCTTCCGGCAGCCGGCTCCAGCTTTTGCCCTCGTCGGCCTGCCCGAGCGCATATTCCGCCAGCGTCTGCGACAGCAGTTTGCTGTTCGGGTCGCGGTTCACCTTGTCCAGCAGCGCCGCCACGGCACTTTGCAGCACCGCATCGGTGTCCAGCTCCACCTCAAATGTGGCCGGCAGTCCCAATTCTCGGGTAAAGGCCGTCACAATCCGCTGCACAAACGAGTCAATCGTGCTCACCCCAAAATCGGCGTAGTGGTACAGCACCAGCCGGAACGTGTCCGCCGCCCGCCGCCGCACTTCCCCCGCCGACAGTCCCAACTCGTCGGCCACCTCCACCAGCAGCGCATCCGGCTTGCCGGGGCTCGGGTAGGCAAAATTCCGCAGCGCATCCACAATGCGGTGCTTCATTTCCCCCGCCGCATCGTTGGTAAACGTAATGGCCAGTACCCGCTTGAAATACGCCGGGTCGTCGGCCCCCAGCGCCAGCAGCAGGTATTCTTTCGTTAATTGGTACGTCTTCCCCGAGCCGGCCGAAGAGGAGTAGATGCGGAAGGAGGGAGGCATGTGTATTTAACCGAAAAAAGCCATGAATTTACTAAGCATCATAGCAACCTCATTAAACCTGTTCTTTGCGCTGACTCCACCGAAAGCTGTTGACCAAATAGCGTCAACGTTTCAAGTAACTGGAGATACGACAAGCACTAAGTATTATAGATTCGACTCGAATTTTTTGAAAACAAAATCATTAAATCCGCAAAGCCAAAATGCTACGCTAAGTGAGAAGGAACTAAACGAAATGAAGCATACGCTACAGTTAGCAGTGAATAAATACAATCAAAAGGCAGGCTCAAGTTTCAAAATTGATTTAAAAAATTATGGAGTGCAGTATTCTGTCTACTTCGATTCGAAAGGCAGGAAAGCAATTTGGATAAATGGCTTTTGCGATAGTATGCGTTCAGACCCTGCCGTAAAAATTATAGAAGCTTTTGATGGAGGAAGTTGCTTTTTTAATACTAATATTTATTTGGGACGCAAGAAGTTGTCAATGATAGCGATTCACGGTGTTGCTTAAGTTGCTTAACTATTCAGTTAGCCAACTCACCATCTCCGCCGTCACGCGCACCGGCCGGCCGCTCTTCGGGTCGAGCAGCACCCAGGTGGTTTCCGCCTCGCACAGCAGAACGCCATCGTTGGCGCGGGTGAGGCGGGTGTAGCGCAGCGACGTCGCGCCGCTGGTTTCGCCCACCCAGGTGGTGGCTCGCAGCGTCTCATCCGCGAAAGCCGATTGCAGGTAGCGAATCCGGTGCTCCCGCACTACCCAGATAATTTGGTCGCGCAGCTCGGCCGGGCAGATGCTCAACCAATGCGCGCCCGCCACGTCCTGCACCCAGCGCACGTATTCCACATTGTTGGCGTGGCCCAGCGCATCAATGGCACTGGCTGGGACTTGAAATTCGTGGGAGAAAGCGTAGGCGGGTGCGTCGGGCATACTGTATAGTAGGAGGGGGAGCGGGCAAAGGTCGGCATCCATTGAAAAAAATACCTATCGACTTGCTGATTTGGAATTTCTGCCTATCTTTGACGCAACCTAAGACATCAAGCCACGGTGGCCCAAACGCTTAGGGAAACTCCACAACCAACTACAATGGCAACCGGAACGGTAAAATTCTTTAATGACACCAAAGGCTTTGGTTTCATCAAAAACGACGAAACTGGCGAAGATATCTTCGTTCACATCAGCGACCTCCAGGTTAGCTCGATTCGCGAAAACGACAAAGTTCAATACGAAGTAGCTCAAGGCAAAAAAGGCCCGAACGCAGTAAAAGTATCGTTGGTTTAATCCAGCACGCAGCTTTGCAAGAAGAAAGCCCGCCTTTGGCGGGCTTTTTTTTATGCCCATCGGAGAAGACAGAACGGGGACTGTCTGTCATGCAGAGCGTAGCGAAGCATCTTTACCGCAATAGTATATCAATCGTTATCATTACGTTATGTGGTAAAGACGCTTCGCTGCGCTCTGCATGACCGTTCTCGGCAAACCCTGATTACCCGTAATATGTACGTCTACATCCTTACCAACACCGGCCGTACTGTTCTCTACATTGGCGTAACCAACGACCTCACCCGCCGCCTTTACGAGCACAGCAACGGCCGGGGCGATGCCAGCAAGTTCACCGGCCGCTATCAGGCGGATTTGCTGATATATTTTGAGCAACTTTCTAATGCTACGCAAGCCATTGCCCGCGAGAAAGTACTGAAGGGATGGTCGCGGGCGAAGAAGGACGCGCTGATTGTCGCGTTTAATCCTGAATGGAAGCCAATTGATTTGGAAACCTGGGAGGGATAATTACTATTGAGGTAAAGATGCTTCGCTGCGCTCTGCATGACGGGCTGGTTTCATTCTTAAATATTTCCTAGCTTTTTCCGAAAATAAACCCTACCTTTGCACCCGCATTTGAGGACGGCCCAAAGTCCGCGCAAGCCCGAGAGAGGCGTTAACGCATTGGCCGCGTAGTTTTTTGGTTGTTTTTCCCACCTGATTGTGACAAGGTAGAAGGAGGGGAAACGTTGCTGAGTACGGCTGTTTTCAGAGCTAAGTCTCTTTTCCCCCTTATCAACTCCAATCATGGAAGCTGAAAAAATTGTGGTTCGCTTTGACGAACTGAACCTCTCCGAGGAAGTACAACGCGCCATCACCGAGATGGGCTACGAGGAAGCCTCGGCCATTCAGGCTGCTGCCATTCCCGTGCTGCTCGCCGGCAAGGACGTAATCGGCCAGGCCCAGACGGGTACCGGCAAAACCGCCGCCTTCTCCATTCCCGCCATCGATAACATCGATACCGAGAGCAAAGACGTGCAGGTATTGGTGCTCTGCCCCACCCGTGAGCTCGCGGTGCAGGTTTCGGGCGAAATCCAGAAGCTGGGCAAGTATAAGCGTGGCCTGATGGTAGTTCCCATCTACGGCGGCAGCCCTTACGACCGGCAGCTGCGCGCCCTGGAGCGTGGTGTGCAGATTGTGATTGGTACCCCCGGCCGCATCATGGACCACATCGAGCGTGGCACCCTGAAGCTGGAAAACACCACCAAGATTATTCTGGACGAAGCCGACGAGATGCTCGACATGGGCTTCCGCGACGACATTGAGTTCATTCTGAGCAAGATGCCGAAGGAGCGCCAGACGGTGTTCTTCTCGGCTACGATGAGCAAGCCCATCATGGAGCTCACTAAGAAGTACCAGCGCGACCCGCAGGTAGTGAAGGTGAACCACCAGACGATGACGGTGACCAACATCGAGCAGAGCTACTTTGAGGTGCGCGGCCCCCAGAAAAAGGATGTGCTGACCCGCATTCTTGACATGTACAACCTGAAGTCGTCCATCGTTTTCGCCAACACCAAGCGCATGGTGGACGAAATTGTGGCTGATTTGCAAGCTAAAGGTTATTTCGCCGAAGGCCTGCACGGCGACATGGGCCAGCAGCAGCGTCAGAACACGCTGGATAAATTCCGCAAGAACACTATCGAAGTGCTGGTTGCGACTGATGTAGCCGCCCGTGGT
>JALYUH010000427.1 GCA_030853985.1 Bacteroidota bacterium
CTGTAGAGAGGCGACACTTGGCGTCTGCTCGTTGAACGATTCCCCTGCGAGGAGACGCGAAGTGTCGCGTCTCTACAGCCCGTAGCCGACCTGAGAGCCACTCTAGCTGTGACGTCTCTACAACCCGTTGCCCTTCGACGCTTCGAGGCCCCAGTTGCGGCCTTTTTCTACGGCGGGCACGCCGGTGCTTAGCCATACGGGAGCGGGCTGGCCTTTGAGGTAATGGTCGAAGAATTGGAGCTCGCGGATGGAAATGTCCTTGCGGTTTTCGCGCTTCACCAGGTTGTGGGCCTCGCCGTTGTATTGCAGCAGCCACACGGGCTTGCCCAGGCGGCGCAGGTCGGTGAACATTTCGATGCCCTGGTACCAAGGCACGGCCCCATCAGCGTCATTCGACATGATGACCACCGGCGTTTGCACCTTGGGCAGCGCAAACAGCGGCGAGTTGCGGATGTAGAGTTCGGGCTTTTCCCAGAGGGTGCCGCCGATGCGGCTCTGGGTGCGCTCGTACTGGAACTGCCGGCTCATGCCCGATTCCCAGCGGATGCCGCCGTAGGCCGAGGTCATGTTCACGACGGGCGCGCCGGCCCAGGCGGCGGCGTACATGTTGGTTTGGGTGATGAGGTAAGCCACCTGGTAGCCGCCCCAGCTCTGGCCCTGAATGCCGATGTGCGCGGCATCGACCCAGGCGTTTTGCTTGAGGGCCTCCACGCCGGAGTTGATGTATTCCACCGCCGAGGGGCCGGGCTCGCCCACAGTGTAGCTGATGTCGGGCGTGAACACGAGGTAGCCGTTGCTGGCAAACATCGTAATATCCAGCTTCGAGGGCGACGGCGCGGGGGCCTGGTAGCGGTAGATGCCGTCCGATAGCTTCTCGTAGAAGTAGGCCACCATCGGGTACTTCTTGGTCGGGTCGAAGTTCTCGGGCTTGTAGAGCACGCCGGTGGCGGCGTGGCCCTGCGGCGTGGTCCAGTGCACGAGCTCGGCCGTGAACCAGTTGTAGTCCTTTTGCTGGGCGTTGATGTCACTGAGCTTGGTTTCCTTTTGCAGGTCGGCGCTCACGTACACGTCGGCCGGCTGGCTCACGCTCGATTTCGTGTAGAGGTAGCGGCGGGCGTTTTCGGCCCGTGCCACGTTCGAATACGTCATGGCGGCCATGGCCAGGCGCTCGGGTGCTTTGGTGCTGGCCAGGGGCTTGCGGTAGTAGCCCCATTCCTTGGTCACGTCGTTTTGGGTGAGCAGCAGCAGCTCCTCTTTGGGCTCGATAAATTTCTGCTTTTCCACCGGCATCCGATAGCGAAAGCGCAGCTTGTTTTGGCGGCCCAGGCCGGCGGTGAAGTTGCTGACCGAGCCGGTTTTGGGGTTGATTTTCCAGATGTCGTAGCGGTCGTAGAGCAGCACGGCTTCGTCGTTTTTGGTCCAGGCGGCCACGCCGTAGGGCTCGGGGTCGGTGGGCGAGTCGTTCTCCTCGTCGGCGAAGCTCACACCGGTTTTCTGGGTCAGGTTCACGGTTTGGCGGGTGGCCACGGCGTAGGCAAACCAGGCTTTGGCCGCATCGTCGTACCACAGGGCGTAGTCGCCGTGGGGCGAAATCTGAAAGCGGCTTTTCGAAGCTTTCGGGTTGATGGCCACGCGCTGACCGGTGCGCGTCGACACCAGATAGGCTTGCTTGCGGGTGTTGCCTTCCCATTGCAGCGACACGCGCTTGGCGGTGTCGGTGGTGGCCAGCACGTATTCGGCGTTGGTGTTGTCGGCCAGGTAGGCGTCGCGCAGGTACTCGTCTTCCAGCTGCACAAACTTATTGCCCTGCTTTGGGTAGATGACGGCCAGGTAGTTGCGCTGCAAGTCCTTCTTCAGCGTTTTCAACTGCATGGGTTGCAGGTAGTCGTCCTTGTAGTTCCAGATGTCGAGTTTGGCGTGCTCAAAGTCCACCAGCGTGGTATCCTGTGGCAGCGGGTCGGGCGCGGTGCCGAAAAACAGCTTCTCACCGTTTTCGCTGAACATGATTTTGCCAAAGCCGCTCGGCGACCAGTTTGCCTTTAACACCTTGTCGCCGGGCCGCATCACCAGGGCCGCCGAATCAGCTCCGAAATCCGAATAGTACAGGCTAAACGGCTTCACCAGGGCCTTTTCGGGGTGCTTCTCGGCCGCGAAAGCCAACTGCCGGCCCGCGTCGTCAAACGCCAGGTTTTTGTAGGTGCCCTTGCCGCTGCTGAGCTTCTTAACCGTGCCTGATGCCACATCAACCGCAAACAGGCCCGAGCGCACGTCCTGGCTGTTTTTGGGCGCCAGCACGGCGAAGGCCACGCGGTTGCCCGGCTTGCTGATTTGATAGTCGGTGACGGACGCGAACTCGCGGCTTTTACCCGTTAGCAGGCTTATTACCGTGAGGGGCGCGCCGGCTTTGTTGGCGTCGAGCAGGCCGTCGGTGAGCTTCCTCAGCGTGTCGGCGGGGGCTTTGGGTTTGGCGTCTTTCAGCACCGGCTTATTGCCCAGGAGGGCCAGCACGGCGGCTTTTTCGGCCAGCTGCCACGACTTCACGTTGGCGTACTTCGTGAGCTTGCCGGTTTCGAAGGCGAACACGCCCAGCGAATCCTTGGGCATATCGTCGGGCTTTTTCTTCTTGATGCGGGCCTGCCGCACCAGCGCGTACGGTGGCTTGATGGGGAACACCGCAAACTTGGAATCGGTCGAAAACGCGGCCGAGTCGCCCCGGCTAATCCGGGCCAGCGGGCGGTTATCGAAGGTTTTCAGGTAGAGCGTGCCGTCGCCCTGCTGCGGCCGCACCTGATACAGCACGTACCGGCCGTTGGGGCTGATTTTGGGGTTGCTGACGCTTTCCCACTTGTCGTAAACGGAATGGTCGAGCGGCTTCTTGGGGGCTTGCTGGGCCAGCGCGGGCAGCTGGCAAACCAGCCCGGCAACTACTAGAATGGACTTGCGCATATCGGGGATGGGATGATGCCCAAATATACTCCCGGCGCGAAGTTGAACGATGAATAATATGATGGTTTAGAAGCATTCAGGAGGCGTCATGCCGAGCGCCGCCGGCCATTTACCCGCCTTCTCTGTACATTATTGCAAATTCCTACTTCTCGGCGGCCACTTGCTGCAACTGCTTTCGTAGCGCCAGTAAGTCGCGTTGCGAATAGTATTGGCCGTCGGCCAGCACGCCCACAATGCGCTGGGTATTGGCAATATCAGTCAGCGGGTTCGCGCTTAGTAGCACGAGGTCGGCGAGCCGGCCGGCCTGCACGGAGCCGAAATCCTGCTGCCGGTTCAGAAACCGCGCCGGGTTCAGAGTGGCGGTTTGCAGCGCCTCCAGGGGCGTGAAGCCGGCCGCCACGAAGCGCTGCAGCTCCAGATGCAGGCTGGCCCCCGGAATCAGGTCGACGCCGGCCGGGGTGTCGGTGCCGGCCAGAAAGCCCACGTGCGCGGCGTGCAGCTTGCGCACCAGTTCCAGTTCATGGTTCACGAAGCGGGCGCGCACCGGCAGCGGCTCCGTGTCCATGGTGCGGACGATGCTCGCCTGGGACTTGGGCCAGCGCTTTTCAGTCCAGCTGCGCCCGGCGTAGGCCAGGTCGGGGTCGCGCTTCCAGTCAATGGAATCGACCAGCCACTGCCCGCGCTCCCAGAACAGGGTGGGGCACTGCCACGCCCGCGGCTGCGCCGCCAGCTGCCGGATAATGGCGGCTTCGCGCCGGGCGTCGTAGGTGGCCAGCAGCCGGCCAGGCGACTTCTCCTGGCCCGCCACGTAGGCGTCTTCGGCCGTCGAGCTGGCTTCAAAAATCCCAATCAAATGCTCGAAGGAGCGCTGGCCCGCCGTCAGGGCTTCGGTGGCGCGCACGGCGTCGGGCACGTGCCCATCGAGGGCCAGGCCCCGTTTTTTAGCTTCGGCCGCGATGGCAAAATAGGCCTCGCGCGGCACCAGCGACTGCACCTTGATGAAATCGACGCCCCGCGCCTTGAGCCGGGCCACGGCCTGGCGGCCATCTTCCGGCGTAGCAATGGCGATGGAAGCTTTGTAGGGAGATTTTGGCCCGTCGAGCATCGGCCCGCTCACCACCAGGCGCGGGCCCACCAGCCGGTGCGCGGCCACGTCGGCCCGCGCTTGCAGCACCGCCTCCAGCTCACTGCCCATATCGCGGATGCCGGTGACGCCGTTGGCCACAAATAAGGGCAGAATCAGGTCGGTGCCAGCCGCCGCGGTGCCGTCGAAATACACGTGGGTGTGCATGTCCCACAGGCCGGGAATCAGGTACTGGCCGGTGGCGTCGACCACCTGGCCACCCCGCGAACTGCCACGGGCAGACGGGCTTACCCGAGCAATGCGCTTGCCGGCAATGACCACCGTCATGTCGGGCTGAATGCGGCCGGATGCCACGTCCACCACGTTGACGTGCACCAGGGTGAGCTGTTGGGCCCGAGCGGTGGTGCTGATGAGCAGCAGGGCCAGGCAGACCCAGTTGGCAAATCGGTCGAAAACAAGCATAAGCGGTAGTCGGGAAGCAATTTCGCGCCGAACTCGGCGGCTGGACTGCCCGAAGATAGGAGAGACCCGCCGCATCCGTAGCGGCAGGCGCCGATAGCGCGAAACTGCTGCGCCCTCGTCTGCATCCGCTACCCCTCTGCCCGCAGCACCTCCAGCGGCGAGCGGCGCAGCACGTCGCGGCTATTAAACAGCCCGATGCCGGCCGTGAGCGCCGTGACCAGCGCCGCCAGGCCCAGCAGCGGCCCCACCGCCGGCCCGAAGCTGGCCTCGAACACGAACACCGCCAGCGCCCAGGCCGCCAACACCGCCAGCCCGATACCAGCCAGCGCTGCCAGCAGCCCCAGCAGGCCGTATTCTACCAGCGTGATGCGCAGAATCTGCGCCCGGCTGGCCCCCAGCGTGCGCAGCAACACGCTTTCGCGCACGCGCTGGTAGCGGCTGATAACCACCGAGCTGCTAAGCACCAGCAGGCCAGTGAGAATGCTGAAACCCGCCATGAATCGGATAACAAACGAAATTTTGTCCACGATGTCGTTGAGCGTGTTCAGAATCAGGCCCAGGTCGATGGCCGACACGTTGGGGAATTGCCGCACGAGCTGCTGCTCCACCGCCGCCAGCGCGGCAGTGTTGGGCGTGCGCGTGAGCACCACCTGGAACTGGGGCGCCCCTTCGAGCACCCCGGCCGGGAAAATTACCAGGAAGCTGGGCTGCACCTGGCCCCGGTCAATTTCGCGGGTGCCACCAATGATGGTGCGTTGCGGCAGGCCCTGCACATTGAAATCGAGTGTGTCGCCGAGATTGAGTTTGACGCGCTCCAGGTAGCTTTTTTCTACGGAGATGCGCGGAATTTTATCGGGGCCGAGGGTTGGGCGCGTGCCGGCAATGAGCTTTTCGGAGGCGTTGAGCGAGTCGCGGTATGTCACGCGGTATTCGCGGGTGAGGGCCCAGGCCGGAATGCCCCGCGCCGTATCCTTCTTAATCACCGAAACCGACGTGCCATTGATAGCCGTCAGGCGCATCGTGACCACGGGTACGCGCTGGAGCACGGGCAACTTTTGGGCCGTCAGCAGGGCCTCCACGCCGGCGCGCTGCTCGGGCTGAATGTCGAACAGCACCAGGTTGGCGGCCGATTTCTGCCCGGCCACCTGCACCCGGCCCAGCAGCATGGCCTGGGTGAGGAAAAGCGTGGCCAGCAAAAACGTGCCCAGCCCGATGGACGTGACCAGCGTGAGCGTCTGGTTCTGGGGACGGTAGAGGTTGGCCAAGCCCTGCCGCCACACGTAGCCCCAGCCGGCGGGGAAGAAGCGGCGCACCGCCCCCATCAGCAGGCGGCCCAGGCCGGCCAGCGCGCCAAACGCCGCCAGCAGCCCCACCCCGAAGCCCAGCGTGAGCTTCCAGTCGCGCGTTTGGCCGTAGGCGAAGGCCAGAATGAACAAGCCAATCACGCCAATTACCAACCCGCGCAACGGGTCGGGCGCGGCCGTGTCGTCCTCAAACGCCGTGCGCAGCACCCGCAGCGGCGATACCCGCCGGATGCTCAGCAGCGGCAGCAGGGCGAAGAGCACGGCCATGAGCAGCCCCGTGAGCAAGCCCGTGGCAATGGCCGGCCACGAGACGCTCACGGTAATGTCCACCGGCAAGAAATCGCCCAGTACCCGGGGCAGCAGGGCCTGCACGGCCGCCCCCAGGCCCGCGCCCAGCACTGCCCCCACGAATCCGAGGCCGGCCGTTTGAATCAGATAAATGAGTAGGGCCTGCCGGCCGCTGGCCCCCAGGCAGCGCAGCACGGCCACGGCGGCCAGCTTTTCGCGCACGTACAGGTTCACGGCGCTGGCCACGCCCACGCAGCCCAGCAGCAGCGCCACGAAAGCCACCAGGCTAAGGTAGCGGGTGAGGTCGGCGAAGGCGCGGCCGGTGCTTTGCTGGCGGCTGGCCACGGTATCGGTGTCGAGGTCGGCCGCGTCGAGGCGGGCCTGCAGGGGCTTGACAACGGCTGCCACGTCGGTGCCCGGCGCGAAGCGGTAGCTGCGGGTGTACTTCACCCGGCTGCCGCGTTGCACTAGGCCGGTGGCAGCCACTTGCCTCAGCGGCACAAACACCGTGGGCGCCACCGCCGAGGTGATGCCCGACTGCCCCGGCGTTTTCAGCACCCGCCCGATAATGGGCAGCAGCACCTGGCCCACCTGCACCGAATCGCCAATTTTGGCCCCGAACTGCGCCAGCAGTGCGTCATCGACCAGCGCGCCGGGAGCGGCCGTCGTATCGGCGAAGCGGGTGGCGGCGGCCTTCGGCGCGGTTTCCCAATCGCCGTAAAAAAAGCCGCCATCGCGCGCCCGCACCTGGGCCAGCCGCGTGCCCCGGCCCGGCCGAAACTGCACCAGCGAGGCAAACGACACTTCCCGCGAGCGGGCCGCGCCGAGGTCTTTCAAGGCCGGCTCCAGCTTGGCATCGAAGGGCTGGTTGGCGCTTAGCACCAGGTCGGCCCCAAGCAGCTCGCGCGCCTGCCCGGCAATGCTGCGCGCCAGGTTATCGCCAAAGGAATTGATGCCTACCAGCGCCGCAATACCCAGAATAATGCTGGCCATGAACAGCAGCAGCCGCGCCCGGCTGCGGCGGCTGTCGCGCCACGCCATGCGGAAAAGCCAGGCAGTGGAGGAGGTCGAAACGGGAAGCGGAGCGGTTGCGGAATTTTGCACGATGGATATTGGCGAATTCAATGAAGTTGGCCGGGTCGGGAACGGTGAGTTTTGGCCCGCCGCTTTAGCTTGCAGGCTGGCTAATGAGGTAGATGGCGAATTGGGTTATGAATCAAAATTCACGAGTGGCAATGCGCTCCCGGATTAAATGGCAGCAAATCAAATTTTTGCTGGTTTTGCTAGCGATGGCGGCGTGCCAAGCTATTTACCTTCCGGTGGCGTCAATGAATTCGCCGGTGGTCCAGCTCACCCCGCTTGCAGCTGTCGAACGATTTACCACGCTGCGTGGCGTTGTCTATTCTCGACATGATAGTACAACAGTTATTGCTTCAACGGATTTAATATTTATGAGTCGAGGTCAGAATATTGCTGCCCCAGCCGGACGAATAAATACCCGGGGAAATGGTGACTATCAATTCAAAATCCTCGCCAATCATCGCTATCAAGCAGTATTGAAACGCGAGCAACTTAGCTGCGACACGCTGCTGATTGATGTGCCCATTGTACCGACTGATACGTTGATTAGAAATTTATATTTCAACTGCATCGATAGCGGCTATGTTGATGATTTTGGGTCACGAGCCATTTATTTCGACAATAACCGCGCGGAGTTGCGGTCAGAATCTGCGGGTCAGCTCAACGAATTCAGGCAGGGATTTCTAGCAGCGGATTCGGATAGTATTGCCATTATTATCGAAGGCCACGCCGAGCCCGCCGAAGTGCCGGTTGGTTATGCTAAACGCGAGCAATATTTGATGGGAATCGGTTGGGAGCGGGCAAAAGCTGCCTGCTCCTACCTGATAAAGAATGGGGTGCCCAGCAACAGGCTGTTTGTAGTTAGTTACGGAGCGCAGCGCCCCGCGGCTCCCAACACCACGTCAGCATATCGGCAACTAAACCGCCGGGCCGAATTGAAATTTTCGCTGTTTAGCGATATTTCTAAATACCGCAGTGGCCGTTTCGCTCCCAATTTATTTGGTGGTCGGGTCTTTCCTTGTGGGCAATCAACCTCTCCAGTCAAAATGTCTAATGCGGGTAAGTCGGCTTCGACTATCCGGCATTGAAAATATTAGCGATTAAGAGCTGTGCTGATAAGCCATCGTGGCTAGCCATCGTTTGGCGGCGTGACAGCTACGGCCAGCAGGTGGCGATTTTCTGTTGATTTAACGCGCCACTCCTTCCACCACCTTGCCGCCACGCAGCCGCAGCGTGCGCTGGGTTTTAGCGGCCAGCTCCAAATCGTGCGTCACCAGCACGAGCGTGGTGCCAGCTTCGCGGTTGAGTTCAAACAGCAGGTTCACCACTTTTTCGCTGGTGTCGGGGTCGAGGTTACCGGTGGGCTCGTCGGCGAAGAGCACGGCGGGGCGGTTGGCGAAGGCGCGGGCCAGGCTCACGCGCTGCTGCTCGCCACCCGAGAGTTGGGCCGGGTAGTGGTTGGCGCGGGCGGCCAGGCCCACGCGGTCGAGCAGGTCGAGGGCGGTTTGGGTGGCACCGCGCTGGCCGCGCAGTTCCAGCGGCACCAGCACGTTTTCGAGGGCCGTGAGGGTGGGCAGCAGCTGAAAATTCTGGAAAATGAAGCCGACGTGCTGGTTGCGCACGGCGGCGCGCTCATCTTCGCTTAAGTTATCAAGCTGAATGCCGTTGACCCACACGCTGCCCGAGGTGGCGCGGTCGAGGCCGGCGCAGAGGCCCAGCAGCGTGGTTTTGCCCGAGCCCGACGGCCCGACGATGGCAAATGTATCGCCGGCCGCCAGGTCGAAGCTGACTTCGTGCAGCACCGTGAGCGGCTGGCCGGCGCTGGGGTAAGTTTTGGTGAGTTTTTCGACGCGAAGAATGCTCATTCTGAAATTAAGGCAGGAGGGTATGGGGTGAGGGAAGGAACGGTTGAGGGGAATAATCGTCAGGCTTCGCTACGCGCTGCAAGACATTCCTTTGGCAGTTTTTTGCAATTGTTGAGGCTTCGGCCTACAACCGTGCCGCCGCTCGTTCGTTACCCAAGACGTGAAAACCGCCGGCATATTTTTCGGCTTTACGTTTTCCGGCCCCATAAGCTCCTCATGAAAATCAAGATGCTGCCCTTCGCCGCCCTGCTGGGCCTGGGCCTCACTGCCTGCAATTCCGGCCCGGCCGCCGAAAAACCGGCGGCCACCGCTGCGCCGGCGGCTACGACGGCCGCCCCGCCCGCCGCGGCGAAAAAACGCCTGCTCTTCTTCGGCAACAGCCTCACGGCCGGGCTGGGCGTGGAGCCGGAAGAAGCCTTCGCGGGCCTGATTGGCCAGAAAATTGACTCCCTCGGCCTGCCCTACGAAGTGATAAACGCGGGCCTTAGCGGCGAAACCACCGCCGGCGGCCGCAGCCGCGTGGGCTGGATTCTGCGCCAGCCGGTCGATGTTTTCGTGCTGGAGCTGGGGGCCAACGATGGCCTGCGCGGCATCCCGCTGGCCTCAACGCGCCAGAACCTGCAAGGCATTGTCGACACGGTGCGGCGGCGCAGCCCCGGCGCGCAAATCGTGCTGGCCGGCATGCAGATTCCGCCCAACATGGGCCAGGCCTATTCCACCGATTTCAAAGCCGTATTTCAGGATATCGCCGCCAAAAACCACCTCGTGCTCATTCCCTTTCTGCTCGAAGGCGTAGGCGGCCACCCCGACCTCAACCAAGCCGACGGCATCCACCCCACGCCGGCCGGGCACCGCATCGTAGCCCGCACCGTGTGGGCCACGCTCGGGCCGCTGGTGAAGTGAGGTGTGAAATGGTGAGGTGGTGAGTTTAATGTGCAATTAGCGCAAGTGGCGCAGAAGAAACATCAAACTCACCACCTCACCATTTCACAC
>JALYUH010000435.1 GCA_030853985.1 Bacteroidota bacterium
GGCGCTACCTGCGCCCGGGCCGGCGCGGCGGCCAGGGCGGCCCCGAGCAGCGCGAGGCAGCCCAGCCGGGCGGAAGCAGAACGAAAGCGGAAGCGGAGGAACATGACGCAAGAAAAAAGTACCGCAATAGGCCGCGCGAATAGCCCCTTTACCAGCTGAGCGGGCGGCTACTTGCGCCAGCTACCCGTGGCGTGGGGCCGGCCAGTGGCCTTTTCTTCCTCCGACTCGCCGGGAGCAACTTCCTCGACGCGCACGCGCACGGCGTGGGCCTTGGGGTGCACTTTCTGGCCGAAAGCATCGGCAAATTCCTGGGTGAACTCGGCCCCGAAAAAGATAATGAGCGACGAATAGTTAACCCACAGCAGCAGCACAATGGCCGAGCCCGCCGCCCCGAAGGCCGAGCCGGGGTCGGCCTTGGAAATGTAGAAGGCGATGAGAAATTTGCCAATCACGAAGAGCAGGGCCGTGATAAAGGCTCCGACCAGCACGTCGCGCCAGCGGATGATGGCATCGGGCAGGAAACGGTATATCAGCGCAAACAGCAGCGTGGTGATGCCCAGCGAGAGCACGAAGTCGACCAGTTTGATGGCAATGATGCCGACCTCGGGCAGCAGCTGTTGCAGCCAGCCGGTGAAGGCACTAAGCACGGCGCTGACGACGAAGGAAATGAGCAGCAGCAAGGCCACGCTCAAAATCAGCCCGAACGACAAAAACCGTTGCTTAATGAAGGCCCCAATGCCAATGCCGGCGGTTTTTACCTTCAGGTTCCAGATGTCGTTGATACTTTCCTGGAGGGTGACAAAAAAGGTGGTGGCGGCAAAGAGCAGCGTGGCCACGCCGATGGCTGTGGCTACCGGCCCGCGCTGCTGCAGCGTGAACTTGGCAATGCTGTCCTGCAGAAACTTGGCCGAATCCGGCCCGACCAGGCCCTTTAGCTGGCCGTACACCTGGCCCGAAATGGCTTCGCCGCCGTACACTGAGCTGGCAATGGTGATGACGATGAGCAGCAACGGCGGCAGCGAAAAAATGGTGTAGTACGAAAGCGCCGCCGCGTGTCGGAACGAGTTGTTGTTGTTGAACTCGCCCGCCGACGATTTCATGACGGCGAGAATATCGGAAAACTTATAAGTAGTGGGCATGCAGGGCGGAAAAAGGGAGTGCCGCACTGGTGGGCACCCGCTATAGTACGCACGTGGCGGGGCCGCGTTGGCCCTAATTGCGGGCGCGGCCCGGTTTTGGCGCGGCGCGGCCGTACCCGGCGGCCGGTTTTGCGTATTGCCGGGCCTATGCTAACACTTGTTCGAGTTGCCCGCCCGTTGTTGTTGATAATGGGGCTGTGCGCCCTGCTGGCCGCGCCGGCCCAGGCCCAGAAAACCGCCAAAACCGCCAAGGGCTCGTACCCCGCCGCCGAGGGTTTCGATGCGGCCGGCTCCGATGCCAAAGCCGTGGCCATTGCCGACCGCGTGATGCGCGAGATGGGCGGCTACGAAGCCTGGCAAAACGCCCGCTACTTCGGCTGGAGCTTCTTTGGCGGCCAGTACCAGGTGTGGGACAAGTACACCGGCGATTTCCACTGGGAAAAAGACACGTTGGTGGCCAACTACAACCTGAACACCAAGCGCGGCCAGGTTTTCAGCCGGGGCCGCGACGTGTCGGCCACGCCCGCCGGTCAGAAGGTGCTCGACAAAATGAACCCCATCTGGATAAACAACATGTACTGGCTGCTCATGCCCTTTAAGCTGAAGGATTCGGGCGTGACGCTCACCTACAAGGGCGAAACCAAAACCCTGGCCGGCGCGCCCGCCGACCTGCTCCAGATGACCTTCAAAAACGTGGGCGTGACGCCCCAGAACCGCTACGAAATTCTGGTGAACCGCGCCACTGGCCTCGTCGACGAGTGGGCTTACTTCGCCAAGGCCGACGATGCCCAGCCCGGCTTCCGCCGCCGCTGGGCCGACTACGCCCGCCACGGCCAGCTGCTGCTCGCCGCCGACCGCAGCGACGCCGCCAAGCCTGCTCGCCTCGATAACATCTTCCACGCCCAAACCCTGCCCGCTGGCGTCATGACCAGCACGGTGCCGGTAGCGAAGCCGAAGGAGTAGCAAAGACGTACACCCGTAGCAACGCACCCCCTGGCCCTTCTCCGAAAAAGAGTTGGGGTCAGGGGCTGCGTTTTCTGAAACCGGCTGGCTCCCTTCTCGACTAGGAGAGGGGCCGGAGGGGAAGCACAACGCTACCCCCGCCGCAGCACCCAGCGGCGCGTTTCTACCGGCGCAGTGCGTAGTGCGTCGGCCAGTGCGGCATCATCGGCAAACTGGAGCTGGGTGAGCACGCTGGCTTCCACGCTCACCGCTACTTCGGCCTCCCGAAACGGCCAGGGTTTCACCACAATCGGCCCGTCGGCTTCGGGCTGGGCCAGCGTGTGCATCGTGCCATCGGGGCCAGCGTAGATTTCTACGGCGCGGCCCATTTCTGGGATTTCGTGGCGGCAGAGAATGAGCGACAGCCGGTCGGCCCAGTGCAGCAGCGTATAAGCCTGGTCGGCTTCTTTTTTCGACAGCTTCAGCGCTTTGCGCCACTGCTGCTGCCGGGTGCGCAACTCATCCAAAAAGCCGTCGGTTTCCTTCTTTTGCCCCCGCAGGTTCTCATACAAACAGCTCAGGTGCAAGCTGGTGAGCAGGCTGCGCCAGCGCCCCTGGAAGCGGGCGGCGGCCAGTACGCCCGTGGCCTGCTCCAGCGAAAATTCCTGGTGCGTGAAGTTGGCTGGGGCCCCGGCGGGCGTGAGGCCGTAGTGGCCGCCGCGCCCCTGCCAGGCGGCCTGCTCGTCGTCGTGCTGCGCGATGGCGGCCAGTAAGCCCACCCAGCGGTCGGGCGGCAGGGTGGGGGCCCAGGCATAGGCGAGCTGGGCGGCCAGCAGCGCATGCGCCTGCTGGTAAATGATTTCCCAGCCGTCGGCGGTGTAGTTGACTATCATAAGGAGAAGAGCAGGGCGGTGGCAGTCTGATGCGCGCTGAAACTTTACAGCTATTGCTTCAACTGTGCAGGGAGGGTGGAGGTTGCTGCCGGGGTAGATTGACCGCCTTTCCAAGTCATGCGTATGCAACGGCTCATGTCTGCTTTGCTTACGCCCACGCCACTTACCGTCCGCCTGCCCGACGGCCGCACCCTGGGCCTCACCCGCTACGGTGACCCGGCTCACCGGGCGGTCGTGTTTCACCACGGCTTTGGCTCCTCCGGCCTGGAAGTGCCCGATGACCCCGCCCTGCTGGCCCGCCTGCAGCTCCAGATTCTCGCGCCCGACCGGCCCGGTGTGGGCCAGTCCAGCGTGTATCGGCGGCTCACGTTCCCCTCGTTTGCTGATGACGTGGTGGCCATGCTCGATGCGCTGGGCATCTCCGAAAAAGTGGGCGTGCTGGGCTGGTCGGTGGGCGGGGTGCACGCGCTGGCACTGGCGGCCCGGCAGCCGGCGCGGGTGGCAGCCGGGCAGCTGCTCAGCACCTGCCTGCCGCTGGGCGAGCGGCCCGTCTATCGCCACCTGTCGCGGGTTTGGAAGCTGCTGCGCTGGGGGCAGGTGGGTTTTCCGGGGCTGAATCGCACCACCTTTCTGTGGCTGAGCCGGCAGTGGGTCCGCCACCCCAACCGCACCATCGACTGGTTTATTCGCGGCATGCGCCCGGCCGAGGCCCGCGTCACAGCCCGCTTCCGGGCGCTGCTGCGCGATGCCGCGGTGGCCGGGTTTGCGAACCACGGCCGGGGCGTGTACGACGATGCCCAGGCCTGGTGCCGCCCGCCCGGCTTCCGCATCGAGGACGTGCGCGCCCCCGTGCGCCTCTGGCACGGAGCCGACGACGGCGTGTGGGCCCCCGGCAATATTCCCTACCTGGCCGAACG
>JALYUH010000442.1 GCA_030853985.1 Bacteroidota bacterium
ATTCCGATGGCCTGCACCAGGCCATCGAGGCCAAGGAAAACGTGCGCGTGGAAGACGCGACGCAGACCTACGCCACGGTCACGCTGCAGAACTACTTCCGCATGTACCACAAGCTGTGCGGCATGACGGGCACGGCCGAAACCGAAGCCGGCGAGTTCTGGGAAATCTATAAGCTCGACGTGGTGGTGATTCCGACCAACCGCGGCATTCAGCGCCAGGATTCCGACGACCAGGTGTACAAGACGGTGCGCGAGAAGTATAACGCCGTGGCCCTCGAAATCCAGAAGCTGGTGGAAGCCGGCCGCCCGGTGCTGGTGGGTACGACTTCGGTCGAAATCTCGGAGCTGGTGTCGCGTATGCTGAAGCTGCGCGGCATTCCGCACCAGGTGCTCAATGCCAAGCAGAACCAGCGCGAGGCCGAGATTGTGGCCGGCGCGGGCTTCCCTGGCACCGTCACCATCGCCACCAACATGGCCGGCCGCGGTACCGACATTAAGCTGCGCGAAACCTCGAAGGGCTCGGGCGGCCTGGCCATCATCGGCACCGAGCGCCACGAAAGCCGCCGCGTCGACCGCCAGTTGCGGGGCCGCGCCGGCCGCCAGGGTGACCCGGGCACCTCGCAGTTCTTCGTGTCGCTGGAGGATAACCTGATGCGCCTGTTCGGCTCTGACCGGATTGCGAAGCTGATGGACCGCATGGGCATGGAAGAGGGCGAAGTGATTCAGCACTCGATGATTACCAACTCCATCGAGCGCGCCCAGAAGAAGGTGGAGGAGAACAACTTCGGCACCCGCAAGCGCCTGCTGGAGTATGACGACGTGATGAACGCCCAGCGCGAAGTGGTGTACAAGCGCCGCCGCAACGCCCTGCACGGCGACCGCATGGAAGTCGATATCTTGAACATGGTGTATGACGTGAGCGAGGACATCGCGGCCGGCCACAAAATCACGGGCGACTTCGAGGATTTCCAGCTGAACGTCATCAAAGTATTCGGCTACGACACCTACATCACGGCGCAGGAGCTAACCAGCATGCAGCTGCCGGCCCTCACCCAAAAGCTGTACGACGAGGCCTTGGGCTACTTCCAGAGCAAAAACGAGCACATCGCCGCCAACGCGGTGCCCCTTATCAACGACCTGCTGAGCCAGCAGGCCCCGTACGAGAACATCGCCGTGCCTTTCACCGACGGCAAGAAGCAGGTGCAGGCCATTGCCAACCTCAAGCGCGCCCAGGCCACCGGCGGCCACGACATTCTGCGCCAGATGGAAAAAGTCGTGGTGCTGTCGGTCATCGACACCGCCTGGACCCAGCACCTGCGCCAGATGGACGACCTGAAGCAGGTAGTGCAGAACGCCGTGTACGAGCAGAAGGACCCGCTGCTGGTGTACAAGTTCGAGAGCTTCGAGCTGTTCAAGCGCATGATTGGCAAGGTGAACGAAGAAACCGCCACCTTCCTCTTCCACGCCGACGTGCCAGTGAACACCAGCATGGTGGGTACCAACGAGGAGCCCGACTACTACCTCGAAGACGAGGAGCAGCAGACCAACTTCACCGTGGAGCACGAAGACATGCTGCACTCGCTCGGCGCTGGCCCCGAGGACATGGGCCCCGACTACCAGTCGCCCCAGGCGGCCGAGAAGCAGGTGCCCGTGCGTGCTCAGCACGTCGCCAACCGCAACGACAAAGTGAACGTGCAGTACATGGACGGCACCGTGAAGCGCGACGTGAAGTATAAGTCGGTGGAGCAGGACGTAACCAGCGGCCGTGCCGTGCTGGTGGACTAAGCTAACCCAGTTTCTGAATTAGAGAAGGCGGCCTTTCCATCGGGAGGCCGCTTTCTTTTGTGCGGTGGGTGCTACCGCCAGAGCTTGCTGTTCTGGTCCATCACGTCGGCCACGAACACGGCCAACTCGCGGTAGGCGGCGGGCTGAGCCTGCCTGATGGCGTGAAGCAGGCGAATCAGCTTGGGATTGTCTTCGGCATCTTCGTCTTTCATTACCTCGATGAAGGCCAAGAGGGTAGGAGGCAGGCCGAAACGGGACGGGTCGAGCCCGGCGGCGTGGGCGGCTTCAAAAATCCAGGTGTCGCAGGCGGGCTCCATCACGATGAGGTAATGGTTGGCATGCGCCGGGTGCTGGTAGATGCAGTAGCGGCAGTCGGGGCCGGAGCGGGCGGCCACGGCCGGGGAGCCGGCAAAGGGCCGCAGGTATTTCACGTCGGCAAACCTCTTATCCTTATCGACCATGCCCACTACGAAGCGCGCCTTGCCCGATTCAGCTTGCTGGCGCAGCACGTTGGCTACTTTGGAGATGCCATGCTGGTGGTTGATGAAGGTAAGCCGGTCGGCGAGCAGGGTGCGGGTGAGGGCGGTATCGACGTGGCACTCGGGTACGAACAGGACGTTTTCAGGCATTGGAGGCCGCGCCGGTCGTGAACCGCTTCATGTTGTAGAACACGTCGATGCCATCGTTGCGGATGCTGCGAATTTCCTCGTCGCTGAGCTGGTGCACCTTGGTTTGATGGTCTTCGTAGTAAGCCGCGAACATGGCCAACTCGCCGGCCTGCGCGTCGTCGGTTAGTATCGTTTCCAGTACCTCGGTGATGAGGTAAGGGCTGTGCGTGTCGATGAAGAACTGATTGTTGCGGCTCTCCACAATGCGGCGGCCCAGCTTCGACACGTAAACAGGGAAGGAGTGGGCCTCGGGCGCTTCGAATAGCAGCACCGCATCGTCGTTGCTCTCGATGGCCGCTAGGTAAAAGATGATGCGTTGCAGCGTATCGGCCACGCTGGAGTAAGGGTAGGAGTAGATAATACCGTCTTGGTCCTTGATGATTTCCAGCCGCCGCTCATCCATCCGAAGCTGGAGCTTCTGGCCGTAGCGCTCGAACATGCTTGCTATTTCCTGACGAAGCTTTGAGTTAGTTTGAATGATTTCAAACAAATTATTTCCGGTGGGTGGACAAAGAAATTCTTCTATATAATCTAAGTTTACAAGCGTGTTTTTATTGAAAGTATATGATTTAGGTGGGTATCTTAATGATGGATTGCGCAGAACGTTATTAGCGAGTTCTCTTCCATCAAATTCAAAAGATGCAGAATTGTCAAATTCTTTAAATAGGTATTGTACTCGACTTATTTTCTCTTTATCCTGCGTCTTGAGATGAAGTATTACTATTGATTCTAAAAAGTCAACTGGCCGATTAAGAGCAGGCTCTTCACTCGGTTCAGCTAGGTATTTATAGAAATCTGTATCGCAGGATAGGTAGTTGAACTTTTTTTCTCTATTCTCAAATATCAAAACCGCCACGTCCTTGTCCGTCTCCACTTTAATCGTATTCCCCACCAGATTATCATAAAACAGCTGTCGCGGCTCCTCATAACGGATGAAGCTGCCCATAAACTTCTCGGTTTGCTCATAGGTGATACCTCCCAGCAGCGTCATCGCTTCCAGCAAATTCGACTTGCCCACGTTGGGCTCGCCGATAATTAGGTTCACGCGGCGCGGGTGCAGCGTCACGTCCTTGATGGACTTAAAATTCTGGATGCGGAGGAACTTGATATCGTTTTCCATGAGGCCGGGATTTGTTCCAAAGTACGGGAACAGGCAGCGTAACGCACCGTAGCATCGCGCCGTACCTTTGCCCCATGACCCTCGCCGCCCAAATCGACCATACGCTCCTGCGCCCCGACTGCACCGAGGCGCAAATCGTGCAGCTTTGCGAAGAAGCCGCCACCCACGGCTTCGCCACCGTGTGCGTGCCGCCCTGCTACGTGGCCCTGGCCGCCGGCAAGCTCGAAGGCACTACGGTGGGAATTTGCACCGTGGTAGGCTTCCCGCTGGGGTATTCGGCGGCCAGTGCCAAGTTTAAGGCGGCCGAAGTAGCCCTGTATGACGGGGCCACCGAATTGGATATGGTCATCAATATTTCGGCCCTGAAATCTGGCTATACCGAAGCCGTGCAGGCGGAAATTCTGGATATTGCCGACCTCTGCCACGTGCATCAGGCCTTGCTCAAAGTCATCATCGAAACCGCGCTGCTTTCGGAGGCTGAGATTGAGCTGGCCGCCCACCTGTGCGTGGAAGGGGAGGCCGACTTCGTGAAAACCTCCACCGGCTTTGCCAGCCGGGGTGCATCGGTGGCCGATATCGAGCTGCTGCGTCGCGTGCTGCCCGCCACCATGCGCATCAAGGCGGCCGGCGGCATCCGCACCCGCGCCGCCGCCGAGGCGCTGCTTGCCGCCGGGGCCGACCGTATCGGCTCGTCCAATAGCGTGACCTTGCTGGCCGAACCCGCCCAATCTGATGAACCGACCGCTGCTTAAGATGCTGCTAGCCATTCCGCTGCTGGCCCTGGCTGCCTGCGCTGGCACGGCCGCGCAGGCCCCCCGCGCCAGCGCCCCGGCCGATACAACCAGAAAAACCACGGCCACCACCGCGCCCCTGCCGGCCGAGGACGTGACGAAATACCGCCCGGTTTTTGCCGCGCCCAAGGTGGTGCCCGTGGCCGCCGCCCCGGCCGTGCGAACCGCCGTGCCGCCCACCAACTCGGTGAATGCCCCAGTCGAGCAGCGCCTGCGCGACCAGGCCTACGCCAACCAGAACGTGAAATATGCCCAGGGCTACCGCCTACTGGTATACCTCGGCATCGAACGCGACCAGGTAATGGCCATCCGGCGCACCGTCATCGGCCGCTACCCCGACGAAACGGACTACATCACCTTCAAATCGCCGGTCTACCGCCTCTACATCGGCGACTATCTCACGCGGCTTGATGCGGCCCGCGCCATGACCCGCCTGCGCGGCCTCACCCCCAAGCTGGAGCTCGAAGCCACCCAGGTGCTGCTGAACAAGCAGCCGTAGAGGAGATTTTTTGCAAGAAGAACGTCATGCAGAGCGCAGCGCAGCATGACGTTCTTCTTGAATTGTTCTCATCTTCCCTATCAACCCGCTACCTGCCAGATATGTCCGACCTCATCCCCCGCATCCAGGCCCTCGCCGCCGCCCACGCCGCCGAAACCGTCGCCATTCGCCAGCATCTGCACGCTCATCCCGAGCTGTCGTTTGAGGAAGTGAATACCGCCGCTTTCGTGACGCGGGAGCTGGAGAACCTGGGCCTGAAACCCCAGCCGCTGGCCACTACCGGCGTGGTGGCCCTCATCGAAGGGCTGCCCGGCGGCCCTACCATCGCCCTGCGGGCCGACATGGACGCGCTGCCCATCCGGGAAGCCAACGACATGCCTTACAAATCGACCAACCCCGGCGTGATGCACGCCTGCGGCCACGATGTGCACACGGCCTCGCTGCTGGGCGCGGCCCGCATCCTGACGGAGCTGAGGGGCGAGTTCAAAGGCAACGTCAAGCTGATGTTTCAGCCCGGCGAGGAGCGGCTGCCGGGCGGCGCGTCGCTGATGATTAAGGAAGGCGTGCTGGAAAACCCGGCCGTGGGTCGCGTGCTGGGGCAGCACGTTTTCCCGCACCTGCCGGCCGGCAAAATCGGCCTGCGCCCCGGCCGCTACATGGCCAGCACCGACGAGTTGTATCTGACAATCAGAGGCAAGGGTGGCCACGGGGCCATGCCCGAAATGAACCTTGACCCCGTGCTGGTGGCCGCCCACATCATCGTGGCCGCCCAGCAGATTGTGAGCCGCCGCGCCAACCCCAAGCTGCCTTCGGTGCTCAGCTTCGGCAAAGTCATCGCCAACGGGGCCACCAACGTCATCCCCAACGAAGTCTACATCGAAGGCACCTTCCGCACCCTGAACGAGGAGTGGCGCGCCGAAGCCCACCAGCACCTGCGTAAGCTGTGCGAGGGCCTGGCCGAAAGCATGGGCGCGGTCTGCGAGCTCGAAATCCGAGTCGGTTACCCGTATCTCGAGAACGAGCCCGCCCTCACGGCCCGCGTGCGCGCCGCCGCCGAGGCGTACCTCGGCCCCGAAAACGTCGTGGAGCTCGACCAGTGGATGGCCGCCGAGGACTTTGCCTATTTCTCGCAGGCCGCACCCTCGTGCTTCTACCGCCTCGGTACCCGCCACGCCGACGGCCGGTTTGCCGCCTCGGTGCACACGCCCACGTTTAATATCGACGAGCAGGCCCTTACCACCGGTCCCGGCCTCATGGCCTGGCTGGCCATTGAGGAGCTGGGCCGGTAGAACTGTGGCGTGGAC
>JALYUH010000273.1 GCA_030853985.1 Bacteroidota bacterium
CCACTACCAGCCGCACGGCCACCGACTGTACGCGGCCGGCGCTCAGGCCGGGCTTCACCTTTTTCCAGAGCACGGGGCTTAGCTCGAAGCCCACGAGGCGGTCGAGCACGCGGCGGGCCTGCTGGGCGTTCACCAAATCCTGGTTCACGGTGCGCGGGTCGGCAATGGCGGCCAGGATGGCATTTTTGGTGATTTCGCGGAATACGATGCGCCGGGTTTTGGTCTCGGGCAGGTTCAGCGTTTCGGCCAGGTGCCACGAGATGGCTTCGCCCTCGCGGTCATCGTCACTCGCCAACCAGACCGTTTCGGCTTCCTTCGAAAGTTTTTTTAGCTGCGCGATAAGCTCGCGCTTATCCGGCGAAACAACGTAAGTAGGCTTGAAACCATTGGCAATATCGATGGCATTATTATCCTTGGGCAGGTCGCGGACGTGCCCATAGCTCGAGCGCACCACGAAGTCCTGACCGAGGTAGCCCTCAATGGTTTTGGCCTTGGCGGGCGATTCGACGATTACTAAATTCTTGACCATGTGGGCGGGGAGAGGTGGCGGCTGGCAAATGCAGGCGGGTAGTTGTGAAACGGCCCACCGCCGCGAAAAGTTGAAAGCGGCCGCAAAGATGTCGGAATATTCCCGTCAAATGCGCAACCCGCCGGCCGGGCGCTCGTTTGGGCCGGGGTTGGCCGGCGGGCTGCCTTCCTGGTTTTGCCCTATATAGCGCAGCAGTTGCAGCCGCTTTATCTTTGGTTGTTCGCCCCAGAAAGCCGTACTTCGTCCCCCCATCTGCCCCATTCTTCCCCGCCCGCTACGTTCCTACTTATATGGCCTCTCCCAAGACCGCGCAAACCAAGGCCCGCCAGGCGGCCGCGCCGATTAATTCGACCGCCGATGTTGCCGAAATGCCCGATGCCGGCGCCGTTTCGTCGCTCGACGTGGTGCGCACTAACAACGACCTGACCCGCAAGCGCGGCGGCGTGCGCGGCTCGATTGACACCCAAGACCCGGGCTACGTCAACGACCAGCTCAACCGCGTGCTCTACGCCCTCGATGCCTTTAAGAAGGGCGATGTGAGCGTGCGCCTCACCAAGCAGAACGACGATATTTTCGCCGAAATCGCGGAGGCCTACAATTCAATGGTGGACATGATTGCCGGGGTAGGGGGCGAGGTGTCGCGCATCTCGAAGGTGGCCGGCGTGGAGGGTAACCTGAAAGCCCGCGCCTCTTCGGACGGTGCGGCCGGCTTCTGGCGCGACATGTTGAACAACATCAACGGCCTCGTGGACAGCATTGCCGTGCCGGTATTGGAAGTAGGCAAGGTATTGAAGAACATTAGCCGCGGCAACCTGGACGAAAGCTTCCAGATTCCGGTGTCGGGCGACTTCAAATTGATGGCCGAAACCATCAACAAAACCATTGATAACCTGAACGTTTTCGCCAGCGAAGTAACCCGCGTGGCCCAGGAAGTGGGCACCGAGGGCAAGCTCGGCGGCCAGGCCAGCGTGCCCAACGTGGGCGGCATTTGGAAGGACCTGACCGACAACGTGAACAACATGGCCTCGAACCTCACCGTGCAGGTGCGGGACATTGCCAATGTGGCCACGGCCGTAGCCAAAGGCGACCTTTCGCAGAAAATTACGGTTGACGTGAAAGGCGAATTCCTCCAGCTGAAGCAGAACCTGAACCAGATGGTGGACTCGCTGAACCTGTTTGCCGGCGAGGTAACCCGCGTGGCCCAGGAAGTGGGCACCGAGGGCAAGCTCGGCGGCCAGGCCAGCGTGCCCAACGTGGCCGGCGTGTGGAAGGAGCTGACCGACAACGTGAACAACATGGCTGGCAACCTCACCGTGCAGGTGCGGGACATTGCCAACGTGGCCACGGCCGTAGCCAAAGGCGACCTTTCGCAGAAAATTACGGTTGACGTAAAAGGTGAGCTGCTCCAGCTGAAGCAGAACTTGAACCAAATGGTGGATTCGCTGAACCTGTTTGCCGGCGAGGTAACCCGCGTGGCCCAGGAAGTAGGCACCGAGGGCAAGCTCGGCGGCCAAGCCTCGGTACCCAACGTGGCCGGCGTGTGGAAAGACCTCACCGACAACGTGAACTACATGGCTAGTAACCTGACCAGTCAGGTGCGGGACATTGCCAACGTAGCTACCGCCGTGGCCAAGGGCGACCTGACCCAGACGGTAACCGTCGATGTAAAAGGCGAATTCCTGCAACTCAAGCAGAACCTGAACCAGATGGTGGACTCGCTGAACCTGTTTGCCGGCGAGGTAACCCGCGTGGCCCAGGAAGTGGGCACCGAAGGCAAGCTCGGCGGCCAGGCCGTGGTACCCAACGTGGCCGGTGTGTGGAAAGAC
>JALYUH010000030.1 GCA_030853985.1 Bacteroidota bacterium
ACGAGTACTTGAGTGTCAGCTTCGAGCGCAGCCGCCGCGAACTGGTGGGGGCGCGCCGCCGCTACGGTATCTTCGGTCTCGAAATGCAGGGCCGCTACCTGGCCAAACAGCTCATCGAAACCGAAACTGCCCTGCGCCGGGCCGAAGGCGGCGGCGGCGACGTGGCCGGCCTGCGGCGCGCCCTGCGCGGCCTCACCAAAGCCGACGGCGGCAACGTGGTTAACCTTGAAAGCTATGTGCGCGGCACCGACTCGCTCACCATGTTCGTGGCCCGTGTAGCCGACCTGCAAAACCGGCTCGTGGCGTCCCGCTCGGCCTACGAGTCGGCCGAACTCAGCCTGAAGGGCCGCATTTCGAGCCTCTACCAAGTGCAGAAAGCCTACCCGGCCACCCGCAAATTCAAGCCGGTGCGCTCGCTCATCGTGCTGGGCTCGGTGCTGGGCATGTTTGCGCTGTCGGTGGTGTTCGTGGCCCTGCTGGAACTGTACCGCCACCAGCGGCCCACGGCGTGAACCCGCCCCTGAACACTTGGCTGCTGCGCCTGCGCCACCGCCTCGACGGCCCGCAATGGCTGTTTGTGGGCTTTGTGGGGCTGCTGCTACTGGGCGGCGGGGCGGCGGGGCTGCGACAGCAGCCGGCGCTGCTGCTGCCAGCGCTGTTGGCCGTGGGCGCGCTACTGGCACTGGTAGAATGGCGCTGGGTGTACTACGCGCTGTTTGCGGTGCTGCCTTTTTCGCAGGAAATCGGCCTGTTTGGGGGCCTGAGCATGGACGTGCCCTCCGAGCCGCTGATGCTGGTGCTCACGGCCTGCGTGGGCCTGGCCCTGCTGCTGCGCCAGGGCACGCTGCCCCGCCGCGAGTGGGCCCACCCGCTCCTCTTCATCCTGGCCCTGATGCTGGCCTGGACGGCCGTGGACGCGGCTTTCTCCGTCGACCATACCAAATCGCTTAAGTACCTGCTGGCCAAGGTGTGGTACCTGGTGCCGTTTGTGCTGGGCACGCTGCTGGTGGTGCGTCGCCCGGCCGAGGCCTGGCGCTTCGTGGCCGTGTACGCGGCCAGCGCCTGCCTGAGCGTGCTCTACGTGGCCAGCCGGCACGCCACACGCGGCTTCAGCTTCGGCGACATCAACTGGGCGCTGCACCCATTTTTCCGCAACCACGTTATTTATGCCACCATGCTGGCGCTGCTGCTGCCATTCTGCTGGTTTGCGATGCGGGCGGCGCGCAGCGGTGGGGCGCGGCTGGCGTGGCAGGTGGCGTTGGGCGTACTGCTGTTCGGCCTACTCACGTCCTACACCCGGGCCTCCATCGTTTCGATTCCGCTGGCGGCGCTGTATTTTCTGGTGCTGCGGCTGCGCCTCACGCGGCTGCTGCTGCTGGCAGTAGCGGTGGGTACGGCGGTCACCGTGAGCTACTTCGTGGTTGGTGACCGCTACATGGAATATGCGCCCGACTACGAGCACACGGTGTTCAACGGCCATAATTTCGAGCGCCACCTGGAGGCCACTTACAAGTTTCAGGACGTGTCGGGCATGGAGCGGGTATACCGCTGGGTGGCCACCGCCCGCATGATTGGCGACAAGCCCCTGACCGGCAGCGGCGCGGCCACCTTCTACCCCGAGTATAAGCGCTACACGGTGAAGAGCTTTCGCACCTACGTGAGTGCCAACCCCGAAAAATCGACCACCCACAACTACTTCCTGCTCCAGATGGCCGAACAGGGAGTTCCCGGGTTCTTGTTGTTTATCAGCCTGATTGCGACGGCGTTGCTATTGGGCGAAAGCCTCTACCACCGCGCCCACGCCCGGCCCGAGGTGCGCCGCGTGGTGCTGGCGGCCACGCTCTCGTTCGTGGTCATCGTCTTCCACCTCACCCTCAATGAGCTGGTGGAAGTGGATAAAATCGGGCCGGTGTTCTTCATCTGCCTGGCCCTGCTGGTGCGCTGCGGCACGTGGCTGGACGAAGAGCCAGCCGCGGGCAGCGCCGCAGCAGAACTGGCCCGGCCAGCCGCGCCGGCCGCCAGCCGCACCTAGCGGGTACCGGCCGGCGCAACGTACTTTCGGTTATCGGCAAGCCCCGGTTTGCCTCACATTAGCCCGCCCGCCCCATGAGTTTCCAGTTCACGCTTGAGAAGCCAATGCCCCCCGTCTGGATGATGTACCCGGATATCTTGCAGTTCTCATTAGGCTGGCGCATGGGTTACGGCGAGAGCTACAGCCACGATTTGGGTGATTGGTTAAAAACGCTGCCGAAAAAAGACCAGAAGGAGTACGATAAAATGTTTCCAAGACCTTCGTTTTGGCATGAGGATTTTGAGGGAAACTACTACGATTTAATTCCTTTCTGGCAACCCGGCGGGGCCCCGAAATATTCCCTGGGAAAGCTTGAAAACAATACCGCTGAGCTATTCATTTTCTTTTGGAAGCCCAGCCCCGGCATTGTTGACAAATCCTGCCTGAGTCAGTGGCAGCCTTGTAAATTTCGAGTTGATGCGTCTGACTACGCCTCGACCGAGCAATACATGATGGCGGAAAAAGCCCGGCTTTTCGGGGATGAGGAAGCGGAGGAGAAAATCATGCGAAGCTCCGACCCCAAAGAAATAAAAGCACTCGGGAAAAGCGTCCGGAAATTCAATCAGAACATTTGGGATAAAGTGAAATATT
>JALYUH010000479.1 GCA_030853985.1 Bacteroidota bacterium
TGAACCTGAACTTCGTGTCTGCTTCCCGTCCGCTGCGCCTGCTCGTTATTACGTATTACTGGCCGCCTTCGGGCGGGGCCGGCGTGCAGCGCTGCCTGAAATTCGTGAAGCACCTCGGCCATTTCAACGTGGAAGCTACCGTGCTGACCGTGGACCCAGCCCAGGCCAGCTACCCCGTGCGCGACGAGAGCCTGCTGGCCGAGGTGCCGGCGGACGTGCGCGTTATCCACACCGGCACCACCGAGCCGTTCGAGAGCTACAAGCGGCTCACGGGCCGCGCCGTGCCCTACGGCGGCTTCGCCAACGAGGGCAAACCCGGGCTGGTGCAGCAGGTGCTGCGCTTCGTGCGCGGCAACCTGTTCATTCCGGACCCGCGCCGGGGCTGGAACCGCCACGCCCTGGCGGCGGTGGAGCGGCTGCTGACGGCCGGCGAGCAGTTCGACGCCGTGCTCACGTCGTCGCCGCCCCACTCCACCCAACTCATCGGGCTGGAGCTGCAGCGCCGCCACGGCCTGCGCTGGCTGGCCGACCTGCGCGACCCCTGGACCGATATTTATTATTATAAGGACCTGCACCACACGCCGTTGGCCGCCTGGCTTGATGCGCGCTACGAGCGCCGGGTGCTGGCCCATGCCGATGCCGTGCTGGTGACGTCGCCCGAAACCAAGCGTCTCTTTTCGGCCAAGAACCCCACGCTGCCGGCCGCCAAATTCCACGTGCTGCCTAATGGCTACGACGAGTCGGACTTTCGCCGGCCCTCGCAGCCGCCCGCCGACTGCCTGCGCATCACCCACACCGGCACCATCACCGAGCTCTACCACGTCAATCGCCTGCTCGAAGCGGTGGCGGCCGGCGCGGCGGCCCACCCAGCGGTGCCGCTGCGGCTGCGCTTTGTGGGGCAGGTATCGGCCCAGCTGCACGGGCAAATTGCGGCCGCGGGCCTGAACCATATCACCGAGTACCTTGATTTCGTGCCGCACGAGCAGTCGGTAGCCTATTTAATGGAATCGTCGGTACTGCTCATGGCCATTCCCGACGTGCCGCGCAACCTCGGCATTCTGCCGGGCAAAGTGTTCGAATACCTGGCGGCGGGCAAGCCCATTCTGTGCGTGGGCCCGGCCGGCAGCGATGCTGACAACTTGCTGCGCGAATGCGGCGCGGGCCAGGCCCTGCCCTACGAAGACGCGGCCCTGATGCGCGCGACGTTGGAGGCACTTGTGACCCGCTGGCAGCAGCACCCGAACCTGGATTTGCCGGCGCTGGGCACGGCGCGCTACTCGCGCCGGGGGCTGACGGAGGTATTGGCGGAGTTGGTGCGAGCCGAAGGCTGACGTTTATTTCAGCGGCGAAGGTCGGCCGCCAGCTGCTCGCTGAATTTTTCGCTGGCCGCCTTTTGCAGGTGGTTGCCGTCGGTGGTGGCGTAGGGCGCGGCGCTGTAATCGAAGTAAGGAACGGCGAAATCAGCCGCGAGCCGGCGCATCTGCGCCTCAAAGCCGGGCAGGTACTGCTGCTCCAGCGCCCGCAGGCCCGTCCCCACGGGCAGGCGCACGAGCACCACGCGGCCGTGCGGCTGCAGAAATTCTATGGTTTGGCGCAGGGCGGCGAGCCGGCCGGCCGCCAAGTGCTGGGTGGCGGCCAGCCTCTGGTAGTCGAGCAGCTTGCGGGCGGTGCGGGCGCGCACCTGGGCGCTGTCGAGGCCGATGTTGACTTCGAGCCAGCCGTCGGGGTGCAGGCGCTCGGTGGCGGTGGCGAAGTCGAGGGGCAGGCGGTAGAGCGGCTTGGTCTGGTAGCGGGTGAGGTAGGCCAGGTTCGGGCTTTGGCTGACCTGGTGCAGCTGGCCGATGAAGGATTTTGCTTCCGGAAAAACCTCCCTGGCAGCCGTCTCGACGCGCCCGGCCGCCGACAGCGACCACGGGTCGACGGCCACGATGAACAGGCCCTGGCGCACCCCGGGCCGCAGCTTGCGCCGGATGCTAGCCAGGTAGGCCGGGCCGTAGGGCGAGTGCGTGAGGGTGAAGGCGTAGTTCAGCAGCGGCCCCTCGAACTGCCCGCCCAGCCGCGCCGCCAGCACCGCCGGCCGAATGCCCTGCGCCGCCCGCGAGGTGCCCAGCACCAGCGAGCCCGCCGCCGGACTGGCAAACCGGCCGTAAAAGGCATCGACCCCGCCGCGCAGCACCACGGGCAGCAGCAGGGCCGCGCCCAGTGTGCCCGCCCCGGCCAGCAGCAGCAGGCGCAGCAGCAACTTCGCAACGGCATTTTGCACGGGCATTTTCAAAACTGAAAATAGATGAACGAGGTGCTGTTGAAAACGCCAAGGTAGAGAATGAGCAGCACCAGCCCCACGTAGCCCGTCCAGCGCGTGGCCCACGGCTGGGCCGCCACCCAGGCCTGCGGGCTGCGCCGGCTGCCGAGGTATTCCACGGCCAGCATCAGGCCCACGGCGAAGGCGGCCACGGCCAGTTCGGGGCGGTAGTGCTGCGAGAAATCGAGTAGCAGCGTGGCCACTTGTCGCCCATTCAGCTGCCAGCCCCTGAGCAGGTGCCGGCTGATAAATAAGGCATCGCCCAGGGTATTGGCCCGGAAGAAAATCCAGGCGTAGGCCACCAGCCCGAAGGTGAGGGTTACGCCCAGCCCGCGCCGCAGCTTCGGGTGCGCGGCCAGCCCCGTGCGTTGCGCCAGCTGCTCGCGCAATGGCCGCGCCCAGGTGCTGAGCACTAGGTACAGGCCGTGCAGCCCCCCCCAGACGATAAATGTGAAGTTGGCCCCGTGCCAAAGCCCACTAATCAGGAACACGGCCAGCAGGTTAACGTAGGCCCGGGCCGGCCCTACCCGGCTGCCGCCCAGCGGAATGTACACGTAATCGCGAAACCAGCTGGAGAGCGAAATGTGCCAGCGCCGCCAGAACTCGGGCACCGAGGCCGACTGGTAGGGCTGCCGGAAGTTGAGGTTGAAATCGAAGCCCAGCACGCGGGCGGCGCCCCGGGCCAGGTCGGTGTAGCCCGAGAAGTCGCCGTAAATCTGGAAGGTGAAGGCCAGCGTAACCAGCACCAGCAGCGGCCCCTCGGGGTGCTGGCGCGGGTTGTTGAAAATTGGGTTGACGAGCAGCGCCAGCCGGTCGGCCACCACTACTTTCTTGAACAGCCCCCAGGCCATGAGCCGCAGCCCGCTCACGATGCGGGCGTAATCGAACGGATGCGCGCGCCGGAACTGCGGCAGCATGTGCCCGCCCCGCTCAATCGGCCCGGCCACGAGCTGCGGGAAAAACGCCACGAACAGCGCGAAACGCCCGAAATCCCGCTCCGCTGCCAGCCGGCCCTGGTACACATCAATAGTGTAGCCCACACTCTGAAACGTGTAGAACGACACCCCTACCGGCAGTAGCAGCCCCAGCGCCGGGCCCGCCCCCACGGGCAGGTGTAGCACTCCGGCCAGCGCCAGCGCGGCATCGCGGAAGAAGTTGAAATACTTGAAGATGAACAGCGTGCCCAGGTTGCTGCCCAGGCTCAGGGCCAGCCAGGGGCGGCGCTGCCGTTTTTCCGGTAGCCGGCTCATGCGGATGCCGCTGTAGTAGTCGAGGGCGGTGGTGGCCAGCAGCAGCAGAGCGTATTCGGGCCGCCAGCTCATGTAGAAGTAGTAGCTGGCCAGCAGCAGCAGGGCCCCGCGCCCGCGCGGCGGCAGCCCGTAGTACAGCCCGACGACGACCGGGAAGAAGACGAGAAAGTGAAGCGAATTGAACAGCATACGCGGCGCGGCGGGAATTCCGGCGCTCAAATGTAGCCCGCAGCAACTGCTGTGCCCGGCGCGGGCGGCCGGGTTGCGTTTCTGGCCGGCCGCAGCCGACAGCCGGTGCGCTACGGTGCTACCGCCTACTTTTGCAGTCCTGTTTTCGGCTTACCTCATTTCATGGCTCTCGACCTCAACCACAAATCCATTCTTGTTACGGGTGGCACCGGCTCCTTCGGCAAACAATTCGTTCGCACTGTTTTTGAGCTGTTCCCGCTGGTGAAGCGCCTCGTGGTTTTTTCGCGCGACGAATTGAAACAGTACGAGATGAGCCAGGAATTCAGCCCGGCCAAGTACCCGGCCATCCGCTATTTCATTGGCGATGTGCGCGATGCCCAACGCCTGCACCGCGCCTGCGAAGGCATCGACATCGTGATTCACGCCGCCGCCCTCAAGCAGGTGCCCGCCGCCGAGTACAACCCGATGGAATGCATCAAAACCAATATTTTTGGGGCCGAAAACGTTATTAACGCCGCCCTCGACTCGGGCGTGAGGGAAGTAGTAGCCCTGAGTACCGACAAGGCCGCCGCCCCCATCAACCTCTACGGTGCCACTAAGCTGTGCTCGGATAAGCTCTTCGTGGCGGC
>JALYUH010000493.1 GCA_030853985.1 Bacteroidota bacterium
GCGGCGGGCGTTTGCGCGGCGGGCGTTTGCGCGGCCGCAGTACCAGCCGCGAGCCCGCTCAGGGCCAGGCCGCCGGCAACAGCCCGCAGGCTGCGCGACAAAAACAGGGTATTCCTTGGTTTCATGGGGCGAAATAGTGGGCAAACCGGAGCGGAGAATAAGCGCGTTGGCTAGATATCGTTTCCGGTGGCCGGTTTATTACAACGGGCTTATTCCAGCGTAGCAATGTTGGTGATGTGGCGCACCCAGCTCAGCTGCCGCAGGTAGGTCAGCGTTATTTCCTTGATGGGGCTGTCCATCTCAATAAACTGCCGGGCGGCATCGTTGCGGCCCTTGCGGCTCACAAACATAGTGGCGATGTTGCATTGGTCGTGGGCAATGACGGACGCAATAAAGGCGATGGAGCCCGGCACGTCGTCGGCATCAATGATAAGCGTGTGCAGGCCGCCCGAAAAATCGGCCGGGAAGCCGTCCACTTCCACGATGCGGATAACGCCGCCGCCCCGGCTCTGGCCGATGACTTCTACCCGGCGGCCGGTGGCGCCATCCAGCAGGTTCAGCTTGATGGTGTTGGGGTGCATGGTGGAGGCATTGCCCACGCTCTGGAACGTGTAGTGCAGGCCGGCGGCCGCGGCGTGCTCGAAGGCCGTGCGGATGCGGGTATCGTCGGGCGCGTAGCCCAGCAGGCCGGCCACAATGGCGCGGTCGGAGCCGTGGCCCTCGTAGGTGCGGGCAAACGAGTTGTAGAACGTGATGACGGCCTCGGTGGGCAGGGCGCCCAGCACACGGATGGCGGCGCTGGCAATGCGCACCACGCCCGCCGTGTGCGACGAGCTGGGCCCAATCATCACGGGACCAATCATATCAAAAATACTGGATTTTTCGGCCATAAGCGGGCGCGTGGAAAGACGTTGCGGACCATAAAAGTAGGGCTTGCCGCCTGCACCACCAGTAAAAGCGGCAGCGCGTCGCGCCGTTTTTTTGGGCTACCGGCCCAAGGATGCCGTCCGGCCCCGGAAGGTTGCCCGTGAGGTAACGCAATTTTCCGATATTTGCCCCGGCCCCTACCTGGCTTTCCCACCCCTCACCCCTCATCTCATGTCCTCCGCTCCCACCCCGGACGAATTTTCTCCCGCCGTATTCGAACAGCTGCGGCGCTTGCAGGCCCGCTACGCCCCCGATGGCCAGGACCTGGCCGCCTACCTCGAAGGCCTCTACCACGCCAAGTACATCAATTATTGGGACTACATCGAGCTCGATACGCTGCTGTCCATCCAACGCCCGCTCACCAACATTCCCGATGAGCGCATCTTCATCATGTACCACCAGATTTCGGAGCTCTACTTCAAGCTCTGCCTCTGCGAGTACGAGCAGATTGGCGACCTCAAGGAGCCCACGCTGGGCGAAGTGGTGCTGCGTCTGGGCCGCATCAACCGCTATTTTGAGAACCTGATTGACTCGTTCGACGTGATGGTCGACGGCATGGACAAGGACCAGTTCCTCGACTTCCGGATGGCCCTGATGCCCGCCTCGGGCTTCCAGAGCGTGCAGTACCGCATGATTGAGATTGCCAGCACGGCCCTCGAAAACCTGACCGACAAGGTGAAGCGGCAGGCCCTGGGCGAAGCCTCGGCCCACGACTACGACCAAATGCTGGGCTGCATTTACTGGAAAGCCGGGGCCACCATCGAAGCCAGCGGGGCCAAAGCCCTCACGCTCATCGAATTCGAGCGCAAGTACACCGCCGACCTCATCCGCCACGCCGAGGCTTTCCACGACCGCAACGTGTGGGCCGTGGTGCAGCGCCTCACGCCCGAGGAGCAGCAGCAGCCGCGCCTGCTGCGCGCCATGCGCCAGCTCGACATTAGCGTGAACGTGAACTGGCCGCTGATGCACTTCAAATCGGCGGTGCGCTACTTGCAGCGCAACCCGACCGACGTGGCCGCCACCGGCGGCACCAACTGGCGCGGCTACCTGCCGCCCAAGTTCCAGCGCCGCATTTTCTACCCGCAGCTCTGGAGCGCGCAGGAGCTGGAAGACTGGGGCAAAGGCTGGGTGGAAAGCGTGCTGGGTGAGGGCGCGGCGGCGGTATCCTGAGCCCGATGCGAATGCACGTAGCGTGGTGGCTTGGCGTGGGGCTGCTGCTGGCCGGACCAGCAGCAGCCCAGGACCGGCTGGTGAGCGTACGCCACGTCGAACAGCCGGACGGGAAGGTGTACCTCGTCGCTGAAAACAAAGGCGTTGTGGTCGCTACGCTCTACGTATCGGCTGAGCTGGTGAACATGACCAGCGAACCCGCTTTGCCGGCGAAAATCGCGCTTTATCCTACGCAGGGGCCGCAGGTGCTGGCCATCCTGACGCAGCGCTACGCGGGTCCGTTTCACTATCAGTACCGCGCCCCGGCCTACGTGGGGCTGTACACCAGCTACCGGCCCGACACGACGGCCGTCCTGTATCAATTTCCTTTCAGTCCGGGCACCGCCTGGAACTGGGGGCTGTTCGACAAGCGTACCGGACGCATACAGTTCGGCATCCATAGTTATTCTTTTGCCCTCGCCGACCACACGGCCGTGAGAGCCGCCCGCGCGGGCATCGTGGCCAACATCCGGCAGGACCATCGGCTCAATACTACCCGCGAGGCCAATGGGCTGGAAGTGCTGCACGACGACAGCACGTATTCCTGCTACGTGGGCATTGCTTACCACAGCGTCCGCGTTGCGCTCGGAGCACGGGTTAATATTGGCGACCAACTCGCCGAATACCGCACCGAAAAAGCAGCGCTGCCGCTATGGTTTTGCGTGCGCAGACTGGGCGAGAGCGGGCCAGAGAACATTCCGGCGCGCTTTGCGCGGCCCGCACCAGCCCCGCCACATTGAGCTTAACAGCTGCCAAATTAAGGCTGGCTGCCGTGGTCAGCTAACTAATCCTCGCTCATGCGCCCGTGCTCACCGCGCGTTTCGCCCATGCGCCAATACACCAGCAGCGATAGAAACGCGCAGCCCGTCACGTACCAGTAAAACCACTCTTCCACGTCGTGGTCCTTAGCGAACAGGGCCACGTACTCGGCCGTGCCGCCAAAAATGGCCACCGTGAGGGCAAATGGCAGCCCCACGCCCAGCGCCCGGATTTCGGTCGGGAACAGCTCGGCCTTCACCACCGCGCTGATGGACGTGTAGCCGCTCACCACGAAAAGCGCGCAAATGAGCAGGCCCGCCGCCGCCCAGGCATCGTGCGTGTGGGCCAGCTGGCGCAGCAGCGGCACCGTGCCCAGCGTGGCCCCAATGCCGAACATGAGTAGCACTGGCCGCCGCCCAATTTTATCGGAAATGATACCGAGCAGCGGCTGGAACAGCAGCGCCACCGCCATCACGCCAAACGAAATCAGCGTCGCCGATTCTTTGGCAAAACCGGCGGTGTTCACCAGAAATTTTTGGGCGTAAGTAGTGAAGGTGTAGAAAGCCAGCGTGCCGCCCAGCGTGAGGCCCACCACCGTGAGCACGGCCCGCGGGTGCTGCATCAGCGCCCGCATCTGGCCCGTTGAGGGCACGTGGCCTTCGCCTTCGGGCGCGGCGGCAGCAGCTTGCTGCTTCTGCTCAAAGGCGGCGGTTTCGCCCATGTGCGTGCGCAGATAAAGCGCGCCCATTGCGGCCAGCGCGCCAATCACGAAGGGCACGCGCCAGCCCCAGTTGGCCAGCTGGCCGGCCGTGAGCACCTGCTGCAAGGCCAGCTGCACCAGCAGCGCCAGCAGCTGCCCGCCCATTAGCGTCAGGTACTGGAAGCTCGACCAGAAGCCCCGGTGCTTTGCCCCGGCCATCTCGCTGAGGTAGGTGGCCGACGTGCCATACTCGCCCCCTACGCTGATGCCCTGCACCAGCCGTGCCAGCAGCAGCAGCGCCGGCGCGGCCACCCCAATGGTAGCATAGCCGGGCGCGGCGGCAATCAGCAGCGAGCCGCCAGCCATGAGCTGCACCGAGCGCAGCAGCGCCGCGCGCCGGCCATGGCGGTCGGCGTAGGCCCCCAGCAGCCAGGCCCCGAGCGGCCGCATGAGAAAGCCCACCGCAAAAATCGCGGCCGTGTTCAGCAGCTGTGCGGTGGGGCTGCCTCTGGGAAAAAACACCGGGGCGAAGTAAAGCGCGAAGGCCGAGTAGGCATACCAGTCGTACCACTCGACGAGGTTGCCAATGGAGCCGCTGACAATGGAGCGCAGGCGGGAGATAACGGGTTGGGCGGCGGGTGAATTCATGCCCCAAACTAAGCACGGTTTCGCTGGCCGTCCAGGCTGGCAGTCCGGCCTTCGGGGTTTGCTTTACTCGCCTGGTACGGCGCATCCGTACCTTTGCCCCTGCTTTGGCCCGTTGCTGAAGCCCTAAAGGATAGCCACCTTTCAATTACACAAATGTTAAAACAAGAAGTAGAAATACTACTCGCTCCCGAAGTTGCCTTTGATGAACTAACGCGTTACGAAGCTATTTTGAAGGCGGCGCAACTTGCGCCGGGCGAGGCTGATTTTGTGCATTTACGCCGGCGCTCCATCGACGCGCGGGGCCGACAGGCACTGGTGCGTCTCCGGGCTGATGTGTACCGCTCTACCCCACCACCCGACCTGTTTGGCCCGTGGTTTATTTATCCAAATGTTAAAACAAATGCTTTCCGGGTAATTATCGTGGGGGCCGGCCCAGCGGGTTTATTTGCCGCATTGCGCTGCCTGGAGCTAGGCCTAAAACCCATTGTGCTGGAGCGGGGCCGCGACGTGCGCGCCCGCCGCCGCGACCTTGCCGCCATCAACAAAGAGCAGCAGGTCAACCCCGAGTCGAACTACTGTTTTGGGGAGGGCGGCGCGGGCACCTACTCGGATGGCAAGCTGTATACCCGCGCCACCAAGCGCGGCGACGTGGGCCGGGTGCTGCGCCGGCTGGTGCAGCACGGAGCTACCCCCGATATTCTGGTGGATGCCCACCCCCACATCGGGACCAACAAGCTGCCGGCCGTGGTGCAGGCCCTGCGCGAAGCCATTACCGAGGCCGGCGGCGAGGTTCGGTTCGATACCCGCGTGAGCGACCTGCTGCTGGAAGGCAACCGGCTGCGCGGCGTGCGCACGGCGGCCGGCGAAACCATTGAGGCCGAGGCCACGATTCTGGCCACCGGCCACTCGGCCCGCGACATTTACGAGCTGCTGCACCGGCGCGGCGTGCTCATCGAGGCTAAGCCCTTTGCCCTGGGCGTGCGCGTCGAGCACCCGCAGGCGCTCATCGACCAGGCCCAGTACCGCCGGGCCGAGCGCGGGCTGCTGCCGGCGGCCTCCTACTCGCTGGTGCACCAAACCGAGGTGGGCGGCGAGCAGCGCGGCGTGTTCTCGTTTTGCATGTGCCCGGGCGGCTTCATTGTGCCGGCGGCCACGGCCCCGGGCGAGGTGGTGGTGAACGGCATGAGTCCCAGCCGCCGCGATTCGCGCTTTGCCAACTCGGGCATTGTGGCGGCCGTGGAGCTTTCGGATATGGATGTGGCGCAGTACGGCCCGCTGGCCGGCCTGCACTTTCAGCAGCAGATTGAGCAGCTGGCCTGCCAGGCGGCCGGCGGTACCCAGCGCGCGCCGGCCCAGCTACTCGGCGACTTCCTGCAGAACAAGCTTTCGACCGAACTGCTTGAAACTTCCTACCAGCCCGGCCTGGTGTCGGTGCGCATGGACGACGTACTGGGGCCGGTGCTGGCCGAGCGCCTGCGCCAGGGCTTCCGCGATTTTGGCCGGAAAATTCCGGGCTACGCGACCAATGCGGCTCAGATTGTGGGCGTGGAAAGCCGTACCTCGGCCCCGATTCGGATTCCGCGCGACAAGGAAACCTTGCAGCATCCGGTGGTGGCGGGGCTGTTTCCGTGCGGCGAGGGCGCGGGCTACGCGGGCGGCATCGTGTCGGCGGCCATGGACGGCGAGCGCTGCGCCGAAGCGGTGGCGGCCCTGGTGCGGCGGTAGCCGCGCGCCGGTTTTGTGCGTTTAACCCTCGCCGGCCGGCCCCCGCAAACGAAATCCGCTGCCGGCATAGTGCCTTATCCAGTTCAATCAATTATGAAAAAGACGCTCGTTCTTGGCGCTTCCGATAATCCCGCCCGCTACTCGTTTCGGGCAATGCACCTGCTGAAAAGACACGGCCACGAAGTAGTGCCGGTCGGGATTCGGAAAGGCGAAGTGGCCGGGATGGCCATTCGCACCGACCGGCCCCAGGCCGCCGACGTGGATACGGTGACCCTGTACGTGGGCCCGCGCAACCAGCCCGGTTGGTACGACTACATTCTCGACCTGAAGCCCCGGCGCATTATCTTCAACCCTGGCACCGAAAACCCCGAACTGGAGCGTTTGGCCCAGCAGCGCGGCATCCAGACCGAGGAAGCCTGCACGCTGGTGCTGCTCTCAATTGGGCAGTATTAGTGGGCAGGAGCGCGAATTTTTTGTTCGCGTCATATTCTGCTGCTGAAATATTGTTACACAACGCGAACTTAAAGTTCGCGCTACTGGCCGCCCATTGCCCGCGATAGCGCGAGCGGCGGGCGGCTTTTTTGCGAGAAAACGACTCAAACAAGGCCGCTTTTCACTTTGCCCCGGCCAGCAAATACGGGCGGAACCGGGGTTCGACATCCTGCATAATGCGATGGGAAAGCCAGAGGCAGCCCCCCAGATACAGGCCAAAAACCAGCAGCAGCCCCAGCTTCCGGCGGCCCCGCCAGGCCCAGGCGGGCGCTTGCCCGAAAGCCACCAGCGCCAGCAGCAGCAGGTGCAGCGGCAGTAAAAAACGCACTTCCATGCTCATCGGGATGACGGCCAGGCAGGGCAGCAGCAGCCCCGCCAGCACCAGGGCCTCGCGGGCGGTGGGCCGGCGGCGCAGGGCCACCAGCCCCGCCCAGAACCACAGGCCGTAGTTGAGCAGCTGCGGGAGGCGCGCCGGTGCCCAGCGCTTCAGGTAAGGCGTGGGGTGGCTGATGTCGAGGCCGGCAAACAGGTGGCGGGCGTAGCTGCCGGCCAGCGTGAGCGGGTGGCGCACGATGAGCCCTAGGTACTGGCCGGGCGAGTCGATTTCCGTCCGTCCTTCGGTGCGGAGCATTTCGGCCCCGGCCGCATCCAGAA
>JALYUH010000500.1 GCA_030853985.1 Bacteroidota bacterium
TGCTGGTCGGGGGCCAGCAGCATGGCCACGGCGCGGCGGGCATCGCCCATGCGCCCGGCCGCGTTGATGCGCGGCGCAAACCCAAATATCAAGCTACTGATGCCCAGCGAACCTTCGCGCAGGGTGGCCAGCTCGCGCAACGCGGCCAGGCCCGGACGCAGTAAATGGTCGTCCTCGTTAAAGCGGCGCAGGCCGTAGGAGGCCAGCACCCGGTTTTCGCCGGTGATGGGCACGATGTCGGCCGCGATGCTCACCGTCACCAAATCGAGTAAATCGTAGAGCGGCTCATTCGGCAGGCCCAGGTGTTCGCCCAGCGCCTGCATCAGCTTGAAGCCCACGCCGCAGCCCGCCAGCTCTTTGTAGGGGTACTCGCAATCGGCCCGCTTGGGGTCGAGCACGGCCACGGCGGCCGGCAGCTCATCGCCGGGCAAATGGTGGTCGCATATGATGAAATCGACGCCCCGGCTGGTCGCGTAGGCCACCTGCTCCACGGCCTTGATGCCGCAATCGAGGGCAATAATGAGCGCGAAACCGTTATCCGCCGCCGTGTCGATGGCCCTGTGCGAGATGCCATAGCCCTCGGTATAGCGGTCGGGGATGTAATCGCGCAGCCGCTCCACGCCAAACAGCGGCGTGAGGTAGCTCATCACCGTGGCCACCGACGTGATGCCATCGACGTCGTAGTCGCCCAGCACCAGCACTTTCTGGCCGGCCTCCAGCGCATGGGCCAGCCGGGCCACGGCGCGGTTCATGTCGCGCATCAGCAGCGGGTTGGGCAGCTGGCGCAGGTCGGGGTGGAAGAAGGCCGCCCCGGCTTCGGGCGTGGCAACGCCACGCTGCACCAGCAGGGCCGCAATTTCAGGAATAATGAAGAGCGCCTCGGTGAGGTCGTGAACCTGGGCACGGTCGGGTTGGGGGATATAATTCCAGCGCTTGGTCGCGGATATAGGCATCGGATACTTCGTCAAAATGGTGCCAAAAGTACGACCAATCCCCGCCCCGTGCCGGCCACCGTACCTTTGGCGCCAAGCCTCTCCCCTCGTTATCCATGCGCAAGCTCCGCGAATTTTATTACCAGTACCGCCAATACATTGGCACCGACGTGCTCATGTACGGCACGTTTATTCTGGTACTGGCCCTGATGTTCGTGATTTTTCGGTAGGGGCGGGTTGCACCCGCCCGCCGCTGAACGGAACTGTTGGAACGCCGCGACCGAGAGCAACTACGTCGCGTTTTACGCCCTGTGTAAACCGATAATTGCGCGACCGGGCGGGCGGGTGCAACCCGCCCCTACTGCACCCCATCACCGCGCAGCTTGCGGAACCGCTTGCGGGCTTCGGCCACATAGATGCTGCCCGGGAATTTGGTAATCACCTGGTTATACAGCGCCTGGGCCTGTACCTTGTCCTTCACATCTTCCTCCTGGATACGGGCCAGCAAAAACAGCGCGTCATCGCTTAGCACGTCGGCTTTGGGGTTGTTGGTGATGCGCTCCAGCGTGGCCATGGCTCCGGCGAAGTTGCCAGTTCGCCGCTGCAGCTGGGCCTTGAGGTAGTAGGTGTCGTCGGTCAACGATTGGCCGGGAAAGCGCTCCAGCAGCGCATCGAGGCCTTTGATGGCTTCGGGAATCTTGTTCTGAAAGACCAACTGCTCCACGGCGGCGTAGGCTTTCAGGCCCAGGCCGAGGGTGTCCTCCACGGTGTTGTCCTGAATCAGCAGCGAGAGCTGCATGGCGTCGTTGGCAATTTCGCGGGTGGTGGCTTCTTTCAGAATGTCGAGGTGGCTCTGGGCCAGCTTGAAATCGCCGGCGTAGTAGCTCAGGCGGGCGTTGCGCAGCTTGGCCTCGTAGCCCAGCGGCGAGTCCTTGTGCGACTTCTCGACCTGCGAATACAGTAGCGTGGCCTCCCAGGGCTCTCCTTTCAGAATATAAAGGTCGCCCTGGGTCACTTTAGCCTCGTCCACCACCTCATCGCTGGCTCGCGGCATGTCGATGACTTCCTGCAGCAAAGTCATCGCCCGGGCGCGGTCATTCAGCTGGAAGGCGTACAGGTTGGCCAGGCTGCGGATGATGGGCGCGGTGCCGGGGTTGCGGCCCAGCTCGGCCAGCAGTTGGTCGTATTCGGTTACCAGCGCCCGCACTTTGGTGGGGTCCACGGGGTAGGTTTCGCGCACCTGGGCCTCGCGGGCCTGCAACTGGCGCTGGCGGGCCAGCGCGTAGTACGGGCCGCTGCGGTACTCTCTGGCCACGTAATCGAAGCCCTCGATGGCCGTCTCGTAGTCCTTGTTCTGCTGGGCGATGGCGGCCAGTTCCAGCACGCGCACGCCACCGCTGCGGGCGCGGCGGTCGAGGGCGCGGGCCTGCACCAACGCCCCGGTAAAATCGTGCCGCTGCGTTTGCAGCCACAGCAGCAGCTCGCTGTAGGCCGCCTGGTCGGGGTGGTCCTGCACGGCGCTCAGTAGCAGCTTTTCCAGCGCGTCGAAGTCCTTTTCCTCGCGCAGCGCATTCTGCAGCATATTACGCACGAAGGGCAGCTGGCGCTCATCCTGGGCCACGAGGCGCAGGGTTTCGGCCAGCACCCGGGGCTGGTTCTGCGTCTGGGTATACAGCTGAATGAGCTGCGGGGCGTACTCGGTATCGTTGTTGGCCAGGGCCCGACCGCGCAGATAGGTCTTTTCCGTCCAGGCGGGCAGCTCGCGGCGACTGAACTCGGTGGCCACCGGCAGCACCTGCGCGGGCGTGAGTTGGGCCACTACCTTCTGCCACTGCTTGTCGGCCGCCGCCGCCTCGCCAGCGGCCTGGTACACTGCCCCCAGCGTCACGGCCAGCGTGGCATCCTCGGGGCGCAGCTTCAGGGCTTTTTTGGCGAGCTTTTCGGCATCCTTATGGCGCTTCAGCGCCTGCAACGACTCCAAATACACCGGGAATACCGCCAGGCTCACCTGCTCTTCAATCGGCAGCTTCTCGAATAGAAACACGACCTTCTCATGCTCGCCCCGGCGGGCATAGTCCAGGGCCAGGCTGGTACCGCTGGCGGGCACCCAGGCCCCGCTCCGGCCGGGCTGGGCCAGCGTGGGCCCGGCAAGCGTGAGGGCGGCAGCGAATAAAAAGAACGAAGGACGCATAAGCTTCAACAGTCAGGATACCCTGCACAGACAATGGGCCGGCGGCAGGTTGCAGGGGGTAAACGCACGGATTAACCCGCTTCGTTCATCGGGGTTGGGGGGGGTGGCGCTTCCCTACCTAGCCAAGGCGCGGACTCCCAGCGTTCACGGTACGGGCAACAAAAAAGGGCCGCCCCCGAAGGTACGGCCCTTTTCAATCCCTGGCTTCGCGCGGCCTAGAAGAACTTGGCGCGGTTGTCCTTCACGTCGGCGTGGGCCTTGATGGCCTCGTAAATCTTGCCGTCCTGCTGCTGAGCGCGCTGTTGGGCCAGCTGCGTGCGCACGGCTTTCAGGTCGGCGGCGGCGGCGGCGGGCGCAATGCTCACCGGCTCCACCACCAGCACGCCCTGCTCGCCCTGCAGGGCGGCCGAGTGCTGGCCGGGCTTCAGCGCGAAGGCTTTGCCCACGGCCAGCGGCTCGAAGCCCACGTTGGCCAGGCTACCCTGGCCCAGCATCACGTCGGGCGCGGTGCCCACCTGGGCGGTGGGGCCGTATTTGGCGGCCATTTCTTCGAGCGTGCCGGTTTTGGGCAGCTTGGCCATAATCGTCTTGGCTTTCTCCTCATTGCGCACCAGCGCCGACAACTCGGGGCGCAGGTTGGCCACGGTGGCCGTGCCCTTGGTGCGCTCGTCGGTGAGGGCGGCAATCACAAACTGGTCGCCCACCGTGAACACGTCCGACACGTCGCCTACCTTGGAGGTGGTGCCGTTCGGGCCGTGGCCAAAGGCCCAGCGCACTACTTCGCGGGCGTTCTGCAGGCCGTTCACGGCACTGGCGTTGGCATCAAGGTTCTTGGCTTCCTGCTTCTGCAGGGTTTTGTCCTTGGCCAGTTCGGTGCGGAAGCTGGCCAGGTCGGTGATTTTGGCGCGCAGCTCGTTGGCGCGGGTGTTGGCCGCGTCGTAGGTGGCCTCGCTCGGGGTGATGGTCTTCTTCACCTCGGCCACCTGATAGGTTTGCTTGGTGGGCACGGCCGTTACCTTGATGACGTGGTAGCCGAACGAAGTCTCCACCACATTCGGCAACAGGCCGGGAGCGGTGGCCGCAAAAATGGCTTTCTCAAACTCGGGCACCATGCGGCCCTGGCCAAACCAACCGAGGTCGCCGCCCTGGTCCTTGGTGCCGTCGGTACCGAACTGGCGAGCCAGCGCGGCAAAGTCAGCCCCACCCTTGATTTTGTTGAGGATATCCTGAGCTTTGGCTTTCGCGGCGGCTTTGGCTTCGGGCGTGGTGCCGTCGGCTTTGATGAGGATGTGGCTGGCGCGGGCGGCCAGCTGCTTGCCGGTGCTCACGCCGGTTACCTTGTACAGCGTCGAAGAACCGGCTTCGGCGTACGGACCGTATATTTTGCCCTGCGCCAGCGGCAGCTGCTTGCGAAGCTCCTCGGGCAGGTCGGCCGGCGAGCGGAAGCTCTTGTTATAGGGTTGCTCCGAGTTGGCCGACACGAACAGCGAGTCGACCGGAGCCGAGGCGAACTGCGTAGTCAGCTCGGCCATCGAGGCCTTCACGTTGGTGCTGTCGTCTTTCGACGCCACCACCGGCACGGTGATGTACTCAATCGAGCGGCCGGCTTCCACCTTGTACTTGCTGGCGTTTTTGTCGAGGTAGGCCTGCAGCTGCGCGTCGGTCACCTTCACGGCCGAGTCGGAAATGCTGCCGTAGGGCACGAACAGGTATTTCACCGTGGCCTTGGTGTTCTGGTTGTCGTTGAAGCGTTTGGCTTCGGCCGACGTCACGTACACCGAGTTTTTCAGCAGGGCGTTGTACTTGTTAGCCATGCGCTCGGCGGGCAGGCCGGCTTCAAAGTTGCGCCAGGCCAGCTGGTTTTCGGCGGGCAGCTTATCGAGATTTTTGAGGTACTCAATCAGGCGGGCGCGGTCGAACTGGCCGGTGGCCTTGTCGGTGAACGCCTGCTTGATACCCGGGGACACGTTGTCGCCCTGCACCATGTCCACCAGCTCGTCGTCGCTCACGGTCAGGCCCAGCTTTTCCCACTCCGGCTGAAAGGCCAGCTTGTAGAGGGTCTGGTTCCAGGCCTGGTCGCGCAGGTAGCTCATGGCCTGGTCGTCGGGCTGGCGCTGCTGCTGGGCCACGAAAGCCTGCTTGGCCTGCTCCAGAGCGGCGTTGTAGTCGTTGAGGTCCACCTTATGGCCGGCCACTTCGCCCACCACGGTGTCGTTGCCACCGAAGAGCTTGTTTTTGCCACCCACCAGGTCGCCGCCCACAATGAAGAGCAGCATCCCGACGGCGACGGTACCCACCGCCCAGCCAGATTTTTCCCGAATCGTGTTAATTAAAGCCATTATGAGGTGCTAGTTGTCCGTTTTTAGTTGTCCGTTGTCAGTCCCGAAGCAGTCGTTCAGCACCAACTGACAACAAACAACGAGCAACTGACAACTATTGTAGTTGGTCAAAAGAGGCGCAAAATAACCAGAATTTGGCCGGCAATCAAAGCATTACCGGTTTTAAGTGGCCCGTTCGGGGCATCCGCTACCGCCAAAAACGTCATGCAGCGCACCGCGACGCCTCTTTCCCGCAGCAGCAAACAAATTTTAACTTTTGCGGCAAAGAGGCTTCGCGGCGCGCTGCCTGCCCTATTCTTAGCAATCAGCACCCCTGGCCTAGCGCCGTTTTTTGGTCGATTTGGCCGGGGTGCGGGCCTGCTTCTGCCGGGCCAGCTTGGCTTCCTGCTCGGCAATTTTGGCGGCCACGCGCTCCTGCTGCCGCCAGTACAGCAGCGGCATCCAGCAGGCCATTGCTATCATAAAAATCCAGTAGTTGCGCATCAGGTCGTTGAACAGCAACGTCTGGTAGATGCCGATGACCATGGCCACGACGCCCACGGCAAACAGCACGGTGCGCAGCAGGTCTTTGTCTAATTTCATAGGGAAAATTAAAAAGCCATGCGGCTACAGTGCCGCCCCCGTTTTGGCCAGAATGCCGGTGGGCCGCTTGATGCTGTAGCGCGAGAAGTTCTGGTTGGCTGTCAGGCCGTAGCCGTCGATGTACTCGGTGGGCGTTTCCACCTTCACAAACATGGCCGAGTCGGTGTAAATCAGCTGCTTGGTTATGTCGAAGAACATTTCCTCGGTGCTCATTTTCTGCTGGTTGGGTACGTTGGCCACGCGCACATCGCCCCGCATGATATACAGGTTTTTCGCCTTGTCTGATTTGCCGTACTTAGCCGTGAGCGTGTTGATGACCGTCTTCTTACCATCGGCCGAATAGAAAGTCACCTTCACCCCCTTCGGCCAGATAAAGTCGCCATTATCAAACTGCTGCTGCAACGGGGCCGTGAGCTGAAACTTGAGTTTGGCCGAGTCGCTTATCAGTTCCACCACGTTGGTGGTTTCCATCAGCGGGCCGGTGTACACCTGGGGCGGGCCAACTACTGCCTTTTTTTCGCAAGCCGCGCAGGCCAGCCCTGCCAGCAGCGCCGCGCCAATACGTAAACCGCGCATAAGTTCGGGTAAGGTGGGTGAGGCGATGAACTGGTGGGCGCCCGCGCTTATTGCAGGCGGCGCTTGATGAACCAGCGGTTGTTGAGCGTGACACCCAGCTGCCCGCGAATGTAGCTTTCCTGCACGTTGCTGGCCCCGCTGCTCAGCACGTCGGTGTTGCCACGCTGGCCGTAGGTGAAGCCCAAGCTGAGCGTGGTCGACTCCAGGGCCGAGGCCGTGGGCATCGGAAACGCGAAGCCCCAGCTCACCGAGCGGTCGTAGAGGGTTTTGCCACCGGGCTGGTAGGGCAGTTGGGCCATGCTTACGCCAGCGCGGTAGCTCACGCGCTGAAAGTAATGCTCCACAGAACTTGGGTCGGGCGAAATCTCGCCGCCGAGGCCCACGCGCA